>NZ_DATMTE010000641.1:0-15864 GCF_035564935.1 Chitinophaga sp.
GGGTTATTTTTTAATAGCCAGTTCAGCAGCGTTATTCATATTGATGATGAACAGGAGAAGGACATTGATGCTATTGTACGCCTGATGCTGAAAGAACTTACCCTGCGTGAGCCTGAATATGAAATGGCCCTGCATGGCCTGCTGCGCTACTTCCTGGTGCTGGCTTCCCGCATTAAGGGAGAGAATGTAGCCATTAGCCCCGAGCAACATGCTGCTCATAACAGCTCTATCTTCCTGAAATTTAAAAACCTGATAGAAGAAAAATACCAGGCATTAAAAACCGTGTCTGATTACGCAGCACTTTTACATATCAAACCCGTGCTGCTGAATGAGATCAGCAAACAGCTATCCGGCATTACTGCCGGCGAACATATCCGTAACCGTGTGATCCTTGAAGCACAGCGATACCTGTATAATACCGATCTTACGGCGAAGGAAATTGCCTATAAACTGGGCTTTGACGATCCGCATTATTTCAGCCGCTTTTTTAAGAAATATACCAATCAGAGCCCTTCTGAATTTAAAGAAGCTTCCCGCACTTCTGTAAGCCCCTTCTGTCTAAATTTTCCGCATTTTTTGAAAAAAGTCCATCAGCAGGAGAGTTTTATCCATTCTTAAAAGGTGTTGTAACATGTACTTTTGTGTTGTCTTAAGGAGGCAAACAATATGAAAACACAAAAACATGTAAGCCAGATCGTAATTGCAGCCGCACCACATATGGTAGGCGATGGATTCAGGGTACAAAGTACCCTCCCGGGTGGTACCCGTTCTGAAGGTAACAGGATCAGTCCTTTTATTATGATGGATTATGCAGCTCCTAATTACATTCCACCGAGTGTAAGACCAAAAGGTGTAGGCGAGCATCCGCATAAAGGTTTTGAAACCGTTACCATCGTATACCAGGGCGAACTGGAGCACCGGGATTCTACCGGTAGTCATGGTTTATTGTTCCCCGGCGATGTGCAGTGGATGACTGCTGCCGGCGGTATTTTACATGAAGAAAAATATAGTGACGCATTCAGCAAACAAGGCGGGAAAGCAGAGTTTGCCCAGTTATGGGTAAATCTTCCCAAAGCAGTTAAAAATAATCCTCCCTCCTATCAGAATCTTACCAAAGCAGAAATACCTGTGATAAAAGTGAGTGAAGAAGGATATGTGAGAGTGATTGCAGGTGAGTATGATGGCGTGAAGGGCGCTGCCAGTACTTTCTCCCCGGTGAATGTGTACGATATCCATCTGAAGAAAGATGACAGGATCACGGTAAGCATACCGGAAGGTTTTAATACCGCTGCAGTAGTATTCCAGGGAGAAGCGGATGTAAATGGTCAGCCGCTTAAGGGAGTAGAAACAGCCCTGTTTGAAAAGGAAGGTACCGAAATAACCATCACTGCGCTGAAAGACACTGCCATGCTGGTGTTGAGCGGCGAGCCGATCAATGAACCCATTTTTGCCTATGGTCCGTTTGTGATGAATACAGAAGATGAGATCAGAGCAGCAATAGATGATTATAATGCGGGTAAGATGGGTGTATTAAGCTAATTAAACATTTAATAATACTAAAAAAACAAAGTAATATGACAACCTGGAAAATTGATGCTTCGCACAGTGATGTGCAATTTAAAATCAAACACCTGATGATTACGACCGTAACCGGTCAGTTTGCAAAATTTGATGGCACCATGCAAACCGTTGATAACGATTTCAGTACTGCCAACATCACTTTTGAAGCAGACATCAACAGTATTTCCACACAAAATGCGCAGCGCGACGCACACCTGCAGGCCGCTGATTTTTTTGAAGCGGAGAAATATCCCAAGCTCAGCTTCGTGTCTAAAGAGGTGAAGAAAATAGATGCAGATACTTTTAAGCTGGTAGGTGATTTAACCATCCGTGATAATACCCGTCCGGTAGAGCTGAATGTTGAATTTGGCGGTGAAGTGGTAGATCCGTATGGCCAGACTAAAGCAGGATTTGAACTGAGCGGTAAAATTAACCGTAAAGATTTCGGTCTTACTTTCCACGCTACTACTGAAACCGGTGGTTTACTGCTGAGTGATGAAGTGAAGCTGCTGGCCAGCGTGCAGATGGTAAAACAGTAAAGCACCGTAGCTGATCGCTTTGCGATATAAACAGGACATAAAGACTTACAGATAAGGTATTGGCTGCTGTAGTGATTGCTGGAACAGGATACAGTGTGCAGGATGCGATGCAATATGCTAAAAAAGTATGCAGGCCAATTGTAGAATTGGTAGACATGATATAAGAATCAATTGCCAGGAACCATGTATAGCCGCACAGGAAACTGTGCGGCTTTTTTGTGCATTCGGGACGCCCCCGTAATTCCGGCGTTTTTTATTGCCGATTAATTTGTAATTTGGGCCTCCGCACTGATTTTTCTAACAGGAAAAAATAAACATTAAACATGAAAAGATTTGCATCTGCCAATTGGCAAGGTACCGGTAAAGAAGGTAAAGGCACTTTAACTTCCCAGTCAACTGTGTTAAACAAGACCCAGTACTCTTTCAGCAGCCGTTTTGAAGATGGCATTGGTACAAACCCTGAAGAACTGATTGCTGCAGCACATGCCGGCTGCTTCACCATGAAACTGAGCTTTGTGATCACTGGCGCCGGTTTTACACCTGGTAACATTGATACCAAATGCACCATCACCCTGGATAATGGAGCTATTACCACCAGCCACCTGGAAGTAACCGCCAGCGTAGAAGGCCTGGATGCCGCCAAGTTCGCTGAATTTGTAGCGGATGCAGAGGCTAACTGCCCGGTGAGTAAAGTGCTGAATGCAACCATTACCACAGATGCGAAACTGGTGTAAGTAAACAGCTGAAACCGTTACTGCGTTACGGATTTTTCACATGCATACTGTTTTTTGAAAACAGTTACCGCATTGAAAGATCCGTATTTTTTTGTCCACGTTTTTCAACATATGATCCATTCCCAAGCCCTTTGTTTATAGCGATATTTGTAGTGTTAAAAACAAAGGAAATTAGTTATGAAAAAAGTTATTCATCGTGCAGATACCAGGGGATATGCCAACCACGGTTGGTTGAAGAGTCATCATACTTTCAGCTTTGCTAATTATTACGATCCCAACAGGATTCATTTTGGCGCATTGCGTGTGTTGAACGATGATGCAGTGAAAGGCGGAATGGGCTTTGGTGCGCATCCTCACGATAATATGGAAATTGTATCTATTGTATTGAATGGTGAGCTGGCTCACAGTGATAACACCGGTAATAAAGAAGTGATCCGTAAAAATGATGTACAAATTATGAGTGCGGGTACAGGTGTTGTTCACTCTGAATTTAATGCATCTAAAACAGATGAGGTGAACTTCCTGCAGATCTGGATAATACCAAAAGAAAGGAATGTAACACCGCGCTACGATCAGCAAACATTTGATCCTGCCACCCGTGAAAACGCTTTACAGGAGGTGATTTCACCAGATAAGAACGGAGGCGGCCTGTGGCTGAACCAGGATGCCTGGTTCACACTGGGTAAATACGAAGCCGGTAAAAAACTGGATATCACTGCAAAGGCGCCTGGCATCGGCACTTATTTATTTTTGCTCAGCGGTGAATTGAAAGTAGACGGAGAAACATTAACCACACGCGATGCCATCGGGTTATCTGAGTATGATAAAGCAGGTATTGAAGTGATCAAACCGGCAGAGTTTTTGCTGATAGATGTACCAATGCTGAACTAATCATACTGTTATATACTAACCCGTTATATCTAAAAGAAGATCAGTCGTTACGGCTGGTCTTTTTTTTATATTTTTATCGGCATCCGCATTTATGAAATCATTAAAGTCACCCGGAAATTATGTTATTAGCTACAGACCTGGACGGTACATTTTTAGGAGGTACATCAGCAGATAAAGAACAATTATACAGTTTATTACAGCGGCAGAAAGAGATACAGCTGGTATTTGTAACCGGCAGGGGAATACGCAGTGTATTGTCGCTGCTGGAAAATAATACTTTGCCGCGGCCTGAATATATTATCTGTGATGTAGGCGCTACGGTAACTCACCTGCCCACATTAACCGCGGTAGAGCCGGTGCAATCGGGTATTGCAGCCAGGTGGCCGGGAGAACAGGTAAGGGAAACCCTGAAAACAGTGAGAGGATTACTGCACCAGGAAGCGCATCAGCAATACCGTTGTTCTTATTATTATGATAACAGTACAGATATAGACCGGGCGCGTGAAATAGCGGCGTCGTTGCAATGCGACATGGTTTTATCTGCCGGTAAGTATCTCGACATATTACCCGCCGGAGTAAACAAAGGATTTACACTGAAACAGTTGTTACAGTTGCTGGCATTGCCGCATCAGAAAGTGTTGGTAGCCGGCGATTCCATGAATGATTACACCATGTATGAAACCGGGTTCAAGGGTGTGGTAGTAGGCGATTCCGAGCCCGAATTAGTGACCCGTACCGCAGGGATGCCGCATGTATTACAGGCACAGCGGGCAGGCGCGGGGGGAATACTGGAAGCGATGGAATTTTTCCCCGAATTTGGAATTTATCTGTAAAAAAAGGTGGAGGGAGAATAGAAAAAGATTGTACCTTAGAACAGGTCTTTTCGGATAAAGAAATGGATATTGACAACAGCGTTTGGTATGATGAATATTTTTTTAATCATCATTTAAATTGATAAATCAATACACCATGGAAATTACAACTCCCACTGAAGAACTGCACCAGCAGTTAAATTCCTGGAAAGAAGAAGTAAATGAAGTAAGAAATGAAGTAAAGATGATGCGGGAGCGGCTGGAACAGATCGCGCTCAGCAAAGCTTCCAGGGATGTGATGACACAGGTTGAACATTTTGAAAACCGTTTACTGCGCGAACGTGAAGTAGCAGATGAAATGCATCACGACATTAAGCAATGCGCCAAGAGAGTAGCCAACACGCCGGTAACAGTGGTGCATGACGACCGGCCCATTGATGACTTTCAGACCATACAACACCGTATGGAAATTTTCCGGAAATTATATTTATCATTAAAGGAAGAGTTCAACCAATTTATACCTTGCGAGGTATAGTTACTGGAGAGCTTTTACTTTATGCTCAATTTTATGAATGATCTCATCCAACTGAAGGGTGGATTCGTGGAGCCATTCCATGAGCTGGCTGTTGAGATGCAGATCCTGGTTGCTTTTATCGAACAGGCCGGCAATGCTGAGTATAGATGCCACAGGGCGGCGTATTTCATGTGAGTTGATCCAGGCAATTTCCTTTAGTGTTCTGTTTTGTTCTTCGAGTTGAGTGGCTTGCTTTACGAGCCTGTCGTGGGTAAGTTGTGCCTGGAGTTCGTAGCGCATGCCAAGTTCACGAGCTTCTTTCACTGCTTTCATTTGTGCGTCTACATCTTTTGCCATGATGAAGCGCGCATCTTTGCCATAGTACATGGCAGGAAGGGAGTAGATTTCTACAAAAAAATTAGTGCCGTCTTTTGTACGGTGCTTCCAGATACCCCTGTATTCATCGCCGCTGCAACGTTCTGCTGCGTTTTCTATGAACAACGGTATATCTTCTTCATTACGTATATCCTTTAACGTTAGTTGCAGAAATTCCTTCCGGCTGTAACCATATTTTTGAGCGGCGGCATTGTTAACAGATAAAAAACGCATGGTGGCTTTTTCATAGATCCACATGGGGATCGGGTATTCATTGAAGAGGCGTTCAAACTGAAGCGGGCGCTTATCTGATAAAAAAGTAGCAATGAGCAACAACGTAAATATGCTGCAAAGCAATACTATGCTGAGCGATAATAACAGTAAGAATGGATGGTATGTATTTTTTAACAGCAGATAGCCGTTTATTATAATAACTATAAACAGCAGTGACAGGCAAATAATTTTTATTGGGGTGGTCCGCATCACCTGATTTTCCACATAATTTAGCTAATATTTCAGCCACTAAAAAATAATATCAGATCATTATGATTGATAATATTTTTTACATTATGCTATTTTATAACTCAAGTATAACTTCATCGCTTGCCGGGTATCCAACACAGGTAAGTACCAGGCCTTCAGCTAGTTCCTTATCTGTGAGCACTTCGTTTACCGGCATCCATACTTTACCGCTTACACATTGTGCAGTACAGGAACCGCATACGCCGCCCTTGCAGCTGTATGGCAGCAATACTTCATTGGCCAGGGCATAGCCCAGGATAGTTTGGTTGCCGGGAACTGTGAGCTTATATTCCGCATTACGATAACGGATGATCACCTGTTTCAGGTCATGATCCTGTGGCAGCGGCGTTTTAGCAATCCTGACATCTGTATTTACCACGAAATTTTCTTTGTGCAGCTGGGATTCGCTGAAACCCATAAATGTGAGGGTAAGCAGGATGGTGCGCATGTAATCGGGAGGTCCGCAAAGGAAGAACTGCGCATCTTCCCGGCGGTAATGAAGATGTTTATTTACCAGTTGTTCCAGTAAAATATTGTTAAGCCTTCTGTAGGTATGAAGGCTATCGGGATCATTGCTGAAAAGCCATATACATTCCAATTGCTGCGGGTAGCGGCTTTGCCAGTTTTGCAGCGCTTCATGGAAGATGGTTCTTTCCGGTGTGGTATTGCTGTAAATCAGCTTAACATGTACCTCTTCCTCTGTTGTAAGTATTTGTTTCAGCAGCGAAAATACAGGTGTAATACCGCTTCCTGCAGCCAGCAGGAAAATATCTTTCCCGGTGTTGCCAGACTTTTCGTAGATGAACCGGCCGGAGGGTTCGATTGCAGTAACTATATCATTTACCTTCCAGGTGTGGATAAGGTGGCGTGATATTTCGCCGTTTTCTTTTTCGCGGATCGTTACGGAAAGGTAGGGATCCACGCCCGGGGTGGAACTGAAAGAATAGGAGCGCCTGTATTCTTTGTTATTGAGTGTAATAAGGAAAGTGAGGAATTGCCCTGCGAGATACTCCAGTGGTTCCGGCGATGTATTTTCCAGCTTATAAGTATAAGTACCGGGTGTTTCGCGTATGATCTCCGTTATCCTGAGCTGAAAGTACATGGTATAAAAAAGTTTAGCTATTCAGCGATTCAATTTCAGGGAAATCAAATGGCTGAATAGCTAAATAACTAAATTCTTTTATTAAATGGTGACAGTAATTTTTTCTTTCAGCATATCCCTGGTGGCGCTTGCAATACCGGCTGCATCGTAACCACATTCGCGGTACAATTCATCTGGTTTGCCGTGCTCCACAATTTTATCAGGAATGCCTAATCTTTTGACAGATGCCTTATAGTTGTTGGATACCATAAATTCGATCACGGCGCTGCCGAAGCCTCCTGTAATGGCGCCATCTTCAACGGTAATTACTTTGTCGAACGACTGGAAAATATCGTGTAACAAGGCTTCATCCAGTGGTTTTACGAAGCGCATATCGTAGTGAGCGGGCTGCAGGCCGTCTCCTATGAGTTCCTTACATGCTTCTGCCACGAAGTTGCCGGTATGTCCGAGGGAGAGGATAGCGATATCTTTTCCGTCGCGGATTTTGCGGCCGGTGCCTGGTTTGATTGCTTTAAACGATGTACGCCATTCCGGCATTACACCTTGTCCGCGTGGGTAACGGATTACATAAGGCTGATCATTTTCCGGCAGTTGGGCGCTGTACATCAGGTTGCGGAGTTCTTCCTCATTCATGGGAGCGCTGATAATTACATTGGGGATACTGCGCATATAGGCAATATCGTAGGCGCCATGATGGGTAGGTCCGTCCTCCCCTACCAGTCCGGCCCTGTCGAGGCAGAATATCACCGGTAGCTTCTGAATGGCTACATCGTGTACGGCCTGATCAAAGGCGCGCTGGAAGAAGGAGGAGTAGATGGTGCAGAAAACACGCATGCCCTGTGTGGCCATTCCGGCGGAGAGGGTAACGGCATGTTGCTCGCAAATGCCCACATCAAATGCTCTTTGCGGCATTTTCTCCATCATAAATTTGAGGGAGGAGCCGGAAGGCATGGCGGGGGTGATACCGATAATTTTATCGTTTTGTTCTGCGAGTTCAATGATGGTATGGCCAAAAACGTCCTGGTATTTAGGAGGTTGCGGGCTGGTAACCGGTTTTTTGAATATTTCGCCGGTGATTTTATCAAAGAGGCCTGGTGCATGCCAGGTGGTCTGGTCTTTTTCTGCGAGGGCATAGCCTTTACCTTTGGTGGTAACGATGTGCAGCAGTTTCGGACCGGGAATATCTTTCAGATCCTGGAGGGTATCAGCCAGTTTGGTGATGTTATGACCATCGATGGGGCCAAAGTAGCGCATCTTCAGTGCTTCGAAGAGGTTGCTGGATTTTGACACCACGCCTTTGAGGCTGGCTTCCAGTTTGGACGCCATGTCGCGGGTAAACTTCTTTCCTACAGGTAATTTGCCCAACAGGTTCCACACGTCGTCTCTCACTTTATTGTAGGTGGGAGAAGTGGTGATATCTGTGAGGTATTCTTTCAGCGCGCCCACGTTAGGATCTATGGACATGCAGTTGTCGTTCAGGATGATGAGCACATTTGCGTTTGCCACACCGGCGTGATTGAGGGCTTCGAAGGCCATACCGGCGGTCATGGCGCCATCGCCGATCACTGCAATATGCTGGCGGTCAAATTCTCCTTTATAATGGGAGGCCATTGCCATGCCGAGGGCAGCGGAAATGGAGGTAGATGAGTGGCCTACGCCGAAGGTATCATAGCGGCTTTCGTCTCTTTTGGGAAACCCGCTGAGACCCTTGTATTTCCGGTTGGTGGGAAATGATTCCCGGCGGCCGGTAAGTATTTTATGTCCGTATGCCTGATGCCCTACATCCCATACCAGTTGGTCGTAAGGAGTATTAAATACATAATGCAAAGCGACTGTTAGCTCCACTACACCGAGACTGGCAGCAAAGTGGCCACCATGCACACTTACCACGTCAATAATGTATTGACGCAGCTCCTCACATACCTGGTGAAGCTGTTCTTTACTCAGCTTTCGCAAATCAGCGGGATATTCTATCTGGCTCAACAGTTGACCTGCCTTAATATTCATAATTGGGCTCAGGGTTTATATGAAGTAACAAAAATACATAAAAATAAGTGGTAAATAGTGTAACTATGAGAGGAAAATGGGACAGTTCCGTGATATCCCGCCATTCAGATGCAGCCATCTGCCATTTACCTTTTTTGATTCACCATTTATAACATTTAGGTTTCTGCAGGGGGTGCTGTAGGGTATTTTTGGAATATAGGTGAAGTTTACTAATTTGATTGAATGTTTAAACAAATAAACAAATATTGGTGGTGCCAGATATTGGGGTGGTCGGCATATTTTCTGATCAATGTTTTCTTCAACTTTTCTATTTCCAGGAAAACGTCTCCCGACGCGGCTTATTACCTGAGTTTAGTAATTTTCATGCTATTTGGGTTTATAGCCACCCATCTCTTTCGCAACCTGATTCACCGGTTTGCCTGGGTGAACTATAACTTTGAGAACCAGATCTTATTGTTTATCGGGTTGATGACGGGTTCGGGACTGGTATCGTACATTGGATATTATTTTTTCGGCATATACCTGTTACACTTATCGGATTCACCTATTCAGGTGGGGATTGCGGGATCTTTCCTGATCACTACCATCTGGTGGTTTCTTTATTTTATCTGGCATTATATAGAAAGGAACCGCAGGTCGCAGGTAGACCAGCTGAAGCTGGAAGCTACCGTAAAGGAGCTGGAGCTGAAAACGATCAAGGCGCAGATGAACCCGCATTTTATTTTTAACGCACTGAACAGTATCCGGGCGTTGGTAGATGAAAACCCTCAACGGGCCAGAACCGCCATCACAGAACTTTCCAACATCCTGCGGAGCTCTATGCAAACCGAGAAGGTAGAAACCGTGAGCCTGGAAAACGAATTAAATATAGTAAAGGATTACCTTGCACTGGAGCATATCCGTTTTGAAGAGCGTTTGAGTGTAAGGTACGAGATAGACCCGGATACACTGGAACTGCAGGTGCCACCAATGATGTTGCAAACGCTGGTGGAAAACGCCATTAAACATGGCATCTCCCGGATCATCAGGGGGGGCTCCGTTTATATTCAGTCTTCCCTGAAAGGGATGCAGCATGTAATTACTATTGAGAATACCGGCCAGATTGTGGAAAACAGCATGAACGGGCACGGGTTTGGTTTACAGAGTACCCGGCAGCGCCTGGGTCTTTTGTTTGGAAGCAGGGCTTCCTTTGAAATCAGGAATAAAGATGAGCAAACGGTAGAAGCTACCGTAGTGATGCCTTTGCTCTGAATCACTTGTTATAAACTGCTGTAGCCGGATAAACCGGTTGTAGCAATTATTTTTTAATCAATTAAATCATCAACCAAACTTCATATTGCCAATGAAAAAAGCATTGATAATAGATGATGAACGCCTGGCCAGGAGTGAATTGAAAAAATTACTGGCAGATCACCCGGAGATAGTGGTGGTGGGAGAAGCTGTGAACGCGAAGGATGGTATAGAAAAGATAGAAACGCTCCATCCCGACTTACTGTTCCTGGACATCCAGATGCCCGATAAAACGGGTTTTGACCTGCTGGCAGAACTGGAGAAAACGCCGCAGGTGATTTTTACGACTGCATACGATGAGTATGCGCTGAAGGCATTTGAGTACAACGCGCTGGACTACCTGCTGAAGCCGGTAGAACCTAAGCGGCTGGCGGATGCCATTCACAAACTGCATCAGCAGGATGAGAAAGACCGTATGGCGGCAAATGGTGGTATCCGTTCCCTGTTGTCTGAAAATGACCAGGTTTTTGTGAAAGATGGCGACAGGTGCTGGTTTGTAAAATTGCAGGAGATCCGGTTGTTTGAAAGTGTGGGTAACTATGCCCGGGTATATTTTGAAACAAATAAACCTTTGATCCTCAAATCATTGAATGCATTGGAGGAAAGATTGGACGAACGTACTTTTTTCCGTGCAAACCGGAAGCATATTGTAAACCTGCGGATGATCGAAAAGATTGATACTTACTTTAACGGCGGCCTGTTGCTGGAAATGCGCGGGGGCGAAAAAATTGAAGTAAGCCGCAGGCAGGCAGTGAAGTTTAAGGAAATGATGAGCCTGTAAGGTTTAGTTACCAGCCAATAAAACGAATGACAGCAGATTTCCTGCTGTCATTCGTTTTATATCTTGTTAGTTTATATCTTTTATGCTTTCACGGGAACAGAATGCACCGCATCTGCCAGTTCCTTGATGAGGGACGGATCTTTTTCAATAGCATTACCCACTACCAGGATATCGGCGCCTGCCTTACAATTCAGGTACGCTTTTTCAGCGTCCCTGATACCACCTCCTACAATAATGGGAGCCTGTACCTGGCTGGCTACGCGACTGATCATACTTTCTGTGATAGGTACACGGGCGCCGCTGCCGGCATCCATATAAATCACTTTCATACCAAGCATTTCACCTGCAATGGCGGTACACATGGCAATATCTGCCTTGTCTGCCGGGATAGGCATGGTATTACTGATATAAGACACGGTGGTAGGTGCTCCGCCGTCGATGACCATATAACCGGTAGAAATAACTTCCAGCCCGCTTTTTTTCACGGCCGCAGCAGATACTACATGCTGACCGATCAGTAATTCGGGGTTTCTGCCGGAAATTACAGACAGGTAGAGCAGGGCATCAGCATATTTTGATACCTGTGAAGGGCTTCCGGGAAATAATACAACGGGAATGTTGCAGCTGGCTTTCAGCTGTTGTACGCATTCATCAAGATGATCGGAGATCACCAGACTGCCTCCAAGGAAGATATAATCAACTTTGGCAGCAGTGCATTTATCAGCAATCTTTATGATCTCGGCAGGCGTAACCTTATCGGGATCAATTAAAACCGCGAATGCCTTTTCCTTTTTAGCCTTTCTTTCGATGAACGAAGTGTATATGTTATTGTACATCAATAGCGCATTGTTCCGGTTGTCGCAAATGTATAATATTTTTATTAATAACACACATTGCTAAATAAATATGCATTCAATTCATTTTCTATTCATGAAGTAAATGATACCTAGCTGATTGTATGGCGCAACTGTAAAGATTTTGTTAATGGCAAATTTTAAGCCGGGTTTTCTCTGGCTTTATAACAAATGTGCTGGCAAACTGTTTGCGCAATTATCCACAATCTGTGCAAAATAAATACGTGGGTCCAGGCATTTTAAAATTAATTTTAGAATACTCCGCTATACTAACTCATTTATATCATCTAAGAAAAATTTACGGGCATGAAAAATCCAGTCAATAGTAAGAATGGGCTTGCGTTTTCCCGCCATTTTACGAAAGAAGGTGTGAGTCCTTACGATCAGTTTGCGTATGAACTCCGCTCCTCTGTGATCCGTAATCCTGGCGGCGACGTGGTATTTGAAATGAACAACGTGGAAGTACCGGCTGCCTGGTCGCAGATTGCTACAGATATCCTGGCGCAGAAGTATTTCCGCAAGGCCGGGGTACCACAACCTGACGGAACTACCGGCAGGGAAACTTCCGTGAAGCAGGTGGTACATCGAATGGCCAACTGCTGGCGCGTTTGGGGGGAAAAGTATGGTTATTTCGCTTCCCCGGAAGATGCCCGTATATTTTATGAAGAACTGAGCTATAGTATGCTCAACCAGTCGTGTGTACCCAACTCCCCCCAATGGTTCAATACCGGCCTGTTTGAAAGTTATGGTATTAAAGGTAAGCCCCAGGGACATTATTATGTGGAGCAACATACGGGTAAACTGGAGAAATCTACTTCCGCCTATGAGCGGCCTCAGCCACATGCCTGTTTTATATTAAGTGTGAACGACGACCTGGTGAATGAAGGCGGGATTATGGACCTGTGGATGCGGGAAGCGCGCATTTTTAAATATGGGTCTGGCGTGGGTACCAATTTTTCGAATATCCGGGGAGATGGAGAAAAGCTCAGCGGTGGAGGAACTTCCAGCGGATTAATGAGCTTTCTGAAGATCGGGGACCGGGCAGCGGGTGCTATTAAATCAGGTGGTACTACAAGGCGGGCCGCCAAAATGGTATGCCTGGATCTTGATCACCCGGAGATCATGGACTTTGTGAACTGGAAAGTAGAGGAAGAAAAGAAGGTAGCGGCATTGATTGCAGCCGGTTATTCTTCTGATTATGAAGGGGATGCGTATAAAACCGTGTCTGGTCAGAACTCCAATAACTCCGTAAGGGTGCCTAATTCTTTTTTCCGGGCCCTGGAAGCCGATGGAGAATGGGAGCTGAAAGCCAGATCCACCGGGAAAACAATGAAAACCGTAAAGGCGAAAGAGCTTTGGGACCAGATCACTTACGCCGCGTGGCGTTGTGCGGATCCGGGTACCCAATATGACACCACTATCAATGAGTGGCATACCTGTCCGCAGGGCGGCCGCATTAATGCCTCCAATCCCTGCTCAGAGTATATGTTCCTGGATAACACCGCCTGTAACCTTGCGTCTGTAAATCTTCGCCGTTTCTTCGATGATGAAAGGAACCTGTTTGATGTACCCGGGTTTGAGTATACGGTAAGATTATGGACGGTAGTGCTGGAGGTTTCCGTGCTCATGGCCCAGTTCCCTTCCAGGGAGGTGGCGGAGCTCAGCTATGAATACCGTACGCTGGGATTGGGTTATGCCAACCTCGGCTCTATGCTGATGGTAAGCGGTATTGCTTACGACAGCGAAGAGGCCCGTGGCATATCGGGAGCCATATCCGCTATCATGACGGGAATTGCTTATAAAACTTCCGCAGAAATGGCGGCTCACCTGGGCGCCTTCCCCCGGTACGCGGAAAACCGGGAAGATATGTTGCGGGTGATGCGGAATCACCGGGCCGCCGCGTATGATGCCGCCGATGCGTATGATGGGTTGGAAATAAAGCCCAGAGGCATTGACGCGCGGTATTGTGCGGATTACTTACTGAAATCGGCCACCAAGGCCTGGGATGAGGCGGTAAAGCTGGGAGAACAATATGGTTACCGTAATGCACAGGCAACAGTGATTGCTCCCACCGGTACTATTGGCCTGGTGATGGATTGTGACACTACGGGGGTGGAACCTGACTTTGCGCTGGTGAAATTTAAAAAGCTTTCCGGTGGCGGTTATTTTAAGATCATTAACCAGTCGATCCCTACAGCATTGCAAAACCTGGGTTATTCTTCCCATGAAATAAAGGCGATAGTGGATTACGCAAAAGGGACCGGTAATTTTGCCGGGGCGCCCTATATTAATCATCAATCGCTGAGTGAGAAAGGATTTATTGGTGAAGAGCTGAAAAAGCTGGACACCGCCGTTTCTTCTTCTTTTGATATTTCATTTGTATTTAATGTTTATACATTGGGAGAAGAGTGTTTGCAACGGTTGGGCTTTAAGGCGGAGGAATACTACAGTCTTGAGTTCAGCCTGTTGCATGCGTTAGGCTTTACCGAAGAGCAAATAGAAGCAGCCAACGATTATGTGTGCGGCACCATGACGGTAGAAGGTGCGCCCTACCTGAAAGCAGCGCATTTACCTGTATTTGATTGTGCCAATAAGTGTGGTAAACATGGAGAGCGGTATATACATGCACATGGGCACATCAGGATGATGGCGGCTGTACAGCCTTTTATTTCCGGGGCTATTTCCAAAACGATCAACCTGCCGAATGAGGCGGCAGTAGAAGAAATTGCGGACGCTTATAAGCTGAGCTGGGAACTTGGATTAAAAGCCTGTGCCTTGTACCGGGATGGCAGTAAGTTAAGCCAGCCTTTAAGTAACAGGAGTGATAAAAAGAAGAAGACAGAAACAATGAGTGAGCCGGCTACAGGGCAAAACCTGCAGCAGTTAACAATAGATGAGTTGCTGGAAGAAGTGAACAAGCGGATGCTGGCCAGCAGGGATACCACGCTTAAACGCCAGTTGTCAAGGATTGTAGAGCGGCAAAGTTTGCCATCCAAACGGGGTGGCTTTACGCAAAAGGCAAATGTGGGCGGGCAGGTGATCTTTGTGCGTACAGGTGAGTATAACGATGGAACACTGGGAGAAATATTTATAGACCTGGCAAAAGAGGGCTCTACTTTGCGTAGTTTAATGAACTGCTTTGCCATTGCGGTTTCTGTGGGTTTGCAGTATGGCGTTCCCTTGGAAGAGTTTGTAGATAAGTTTGTGTTTACACGGTTTGAGCCGGCGGGTATGGTGGATCATCCCAATATTAAATCGGCCACATCGCTGATTGATTATATTTTCAGGGTGCTGGGCTATGAATACCTGGGACGTACAGACCTGGTTCACGTACTTGATGCACCCGGAAATACGGATGAAGAAGATGGTGAAGACGATGCGGCGGCTCCATTTACCGGCAGGGCTGGTAATGCGGGGCAAACTGCGCCGCGTACCCCTAAAATGCAGGCGGCTGCTACGTTTCAGCAGGAAGGGAGTACCCAGGATTACCTGAAAAGTATGCAAAGTGATGCGCCGGCGTGCGCTACCTGCGGACATATCACGGTACGTTCCGGAACTTGCTATAAATGTTTGAATTGCGGTACCAGCATGGGTTGCAGCTGATGGGTGTTGCAACTTCTTGTTAATGATATGTTATTTAGCCTCTAAAATTTCAAAGAAAAATAACATGCCCTTACCTTTGTATTCAAATAGGGTTTTCATAGGATAGTAACAAATTGAGGGCGCTTTTCTAGGCGCCCTTACTTTTTGCCAAAAACACCCGCTTCTACCTCCCTTTCCCGGCCAATATTTAAGTCCGTATTTTTCATCACTTAATTTTTCCATTTGATTTTTTTCTAAAAAGAGCGATTTTATTGCATCTTTTAAAATTTTACCTCGAAAT
>NZ_DATMTE010000642.1:0-2022 GCF_035564935.1 Chitinophaga sp.
GTGCTTATACCGTAGAGGGATGACAATTGGAGGAGAAAGGAATAACAAAAGTCTGCAAACAGGCATACAGCAGCGAACATTTTCACCTGCAGGGGCTGGGGTGCTACAGGTATAAAAGCAGTTTCAGTCTGCTACCGGGTCATAGTCGTTTTTGGCAGCGGCTTCAATGGTCATACTGAGGGTTCGCAGACTTCTGTTCTCAAAAGCCTGATGGTATTACTAACAGGTAATTTGCCGTTAATGCCGTGTAATACGGGTTTTCAGCATCTTCCTTGCAAAGTGGATCCGGCTTTTCACCGTACCCAGTGGTTCGTTGAGTATAGCTGCAATTTCATAGTATTTGTATCCTTCAAAGTACAACAGGAATGGTTGTTTAAAAATAACGGGCAGGTTGTATACAGCCATCTGTACATCTTTAACCCGCAGGCCTGATTCGGCGAAGTTCCCGATGGCAGACGGCTGGTGGCTCAACAGGTAGTCTCCAACAGCATTGTCCAGCAGGCGGAACTGGCGGTTACCACGGCGATAGTTATTGATGAAGATGTTTCTCATGATAGTATACAGCCAGGCCCGGATATTAGTGCCGGCCAGATACTTATCACGGTTGGATAACGCCCTGAACAATGTTTCCTGGTACAGATCTTTTGCGGATTCTGAGTCTTTGGTTAAGGTTACTGCATACGGCCGCAGAAAGTCGGCGTTTCCGAGTAATAAGTTATTAAATTCGGTGGATGACATAACGGTTAACTTTAAATTATTCACAATTAGCAAGAACAACAGCCTTTATCAGGGGCCGGGAGAAAAAGCGGTTAAAGCAGTAGTTGCACAGCGCCGGTCTCCTTCCGGCGGATACTGCTGGCACCTGCCACGCTTACTAAAAGGGCGGTATCAACACCCCGATAAAAAGCAGCAACAGGTGCGTCATTCAGGTGTAGCAGTAGTCATAAGGAAAAGTTTTAGTAAATGAATAAACTTGCATATGGGGTAATTTAAAATTAGTTAAACAGGGTATCACAGTTTTTAGTTATCTCATTTAAGCTATCGTTTTAATGCCTGCTGCGCAATCTGAATGAAAGTAAAATGAGCATGACCCCGGTAAAAATGGCGTAAATACCGAAGATCCAGGTAAGCGTAACCGCGGCAGCCATAGGATTTGTAACCAGGAGAATGCCGAAGATGATTGTCAGCAAACCGCCGGCAATGTACCAACCTTCGCCGGTGATGACTTTCCTCAGCCTGATGGCAATAATTAATTCGAAGAGGCCGGCCAGCACGGCCCAGAAAGCAACCAGGTAAATGAGCGCTGCACCGGTGGCAAACGGATTGTACAAAGTGAGGATACCTAATATAACGCCCAGCAGGCCGGAGAGCAGGAAAATACCCCAGTTCTCATTCGTTTTCCTGGCGGCAATGGCTCCTGCAACAGCAAAAAGACCGGCGATAAAAAGATACGCGCCTAAGAAAACGATCAGTGTGGTAAAAGTAGCGCCAGGCCATCCAACAGCCAAAACGCCCAATACAAGGGCGAAGATTCCTCTCAACAAAAAGAGCCACCAATAAGCGTTATAAAAACCAGGCATGCATTCTCAATTTAAGGTTTCCAATGTTAGTGCTGAATAATGGCAGGGTATACCATGTACGTGCTTCAAGCATTTCCGTTTTCTACATTCCGAACAACCAGGATTTATTATAACCAAATACTACAGTCGTGTGTCTAGGTGTTTCCGTTGCAACATCGATTAATAGGGCACAAGGTTGCTCTCCTTGTGGGGTATGCTCTTAAAATAAAAAAGGTGGCAGGTGTTTTCATGCTGGTAAGTTTATATGGTTACAGATAGCAGAAGCCGTTTCGACTGATTCCACTTGATCCTATAAATACCGATTGAACAACAACAGCTTATTTAAAAATGTTTTAATTGGGGAGGCCCTTCTCAAAAATAATAGCCTTATTACACTCACTAACAAACCTTTATTCACCCGTTCATTCAAATGCAAAAAAGAATATATAAATCTAAAACAAGG
>NZ_DATMTE010000643.1:0-28483 GCF_035564935.1 Chitinophaga sp.
CGCACATTGGCGGCCAGGTCCAGGATACCGGTGCCCTGGTACAGCTGATCGCCGGTGAGCATGGGAAATCCCGGCTGCGGCGTATCAGTATGATGCTGCAGGAGCAGTTGTTCGTGTTTCCAAACGGTTACCTGGTATAACGATGCAGCGATGCAGTAGTGATCTTTGATCACCAGTTTGTTGCCTCCATTGCCGGTTAGTGTTGTCCAGTCTTTCATTTTTTTCTTTTTGTTTCCGGGAGATGTGGTACTGTTGTACTACTTCCTATAACAATATTTATTTACAGGGTGTTTGTATAAAGTTTTTTGTTACGGAGGTGTAATTTGTGTTTTATCTACATACCCCAGTTTTCCTTTAAAGTCAAACGCGGCCCATCCGCCGGTAAAGCCCGCCACCTGTAAGGTAGCGCCGGGGTTTACCCAGCCGATACCTGTATGTTTGGGTCCCGGGCCTCTGAATACCGGGAGTTTTTTTACGGCGGTTACCGTGGCGATATACGCTTTGAATTCTATGAGCAAAGTATTCCTTTTTCTTCCGGGTATCTGTGCATTGGCCAGGGGACGGTTATCGCCCGGTGGACGCGGTACAAGGCGGCCCAGGGGATCCAGTATTTCATCGGGGCCCCTTCCTGCCAGTTGTGCAGTTACTGCAGCTGAAAGTACAGGGCCTGCTGCTGTATCGGTAATTTCGGTATCGAAAAATGTGCGGACTAAAGCATTGGTATCATCCTGGTGGAGCCAGGCGAGGGCCAGCTTAATCCTGCCGGGGGTATGAGCGGCGGCAGGCGCAAACAAGGTAGCGTCGTATTTACCAATAGCCGCCCTGTCCAGGTGAATTTCCATTTGCCGCATAAAATCGGCGGGCGTAGCGTTCAGGAATGCGATAAAAGGCGCTTCCCTGGCAGCATCCAGGCTATACCATCCCTGCTCCATAAAGAACCTGCCAAGCCGGTGGTCTATTGTTCCAGGCGCAAGCATCAAGGGTACATTAAGCGCTTCACGGTAAATAAGCGGTGCAGATACCAGCGGGTTCACCCGGTTTACAAAATGGGCGGCAGAAATGCCAAAGTCTGTTCCGAAACCACCGAGGAAAGGCAGGTCAGCCACATCCGACAGTTCCAGCAGCCGGGTAAGGCTTACCGGACCACCCAACGGCACGCCGTCCAGCGCTGCTTTTACCAGGGCAATCACGCACTGATCCCACCAGGGATCCGATATAACGCCAAAGCCTAAACGGGCGCGAAGCAAATTGGCGGCGGCAACCGGGTTGGTAGCGGCTACTTCCACGGCAGCCCTCATGGTTCCTTCAGGTTCATGGCCTGCTGCCAGGTATGCGGCGGCAGTGCCAAACGCCTGCGGATCAAATGGATAAGTGATATGCAGGTCTTTTGTAACAGGGTCCATTAAACTGGTTTCCGACAGCGCCACCGATGCGCGGGCTGCTTCCACCTTCACCGGTTTACCGGCTGCTGCGCCACGTTGTTGTGTAAACTCGCCGAGGTTCGGGTGAGCTGCAATATGTGGCTGCACGCCTGCCGCCGGTGTACCCAGTGGCACAGGATGCGCGCCAACCAGGCAACCTGCGTATACGATCTTTGCCGTGGCAGGATCAAGGTTTTGTATCAGCACATCCAGGAATGCCTGCGTTTTGGCCTTTGCAGCGGCGTTACTGATGTCGAGGCTTTCTGTCGTATATTCCACGCGTCCCTTTACCACGCCCGGCGCACTGGTGCCTGCCAGCTGTACACTTTCCGGGGAACCATGCCCGGCAACGATCACCTGCGCTATACTGAAATTACCTTTGGCATCCTTCTTACCATACCGCTGTGCAAGAATGGGTATTTCCGTCTGGATCTGTGCCAGTGAATCCCTGCCTTCCAGCATCAGCACCAGGTTGGGAGAAGTATTGATTACATCTTCGAATTTGGGCGCCGCATCCTGGAAAGCGCCGGCATCATTTCCTGTTTGGATGATCAGGTGCAGCGGCAGCGTATGCGACAGATCTGTAAAATTACTCTTTAACTTATTCAGCGCCGGTATACCAAAACGATGCAGGTTACGTATACGGCCCTGTAATGCGAGGAAATCTACCGGCGCTTTAGCCGTGAACATATTGATTATCTTCTGGAACTCTAATCCCCTTGCTCCCGGGCCAGGTTGATATACCCTTTGAAGGTGGGGATGAAAGAGGTTCCAGTAATCAGTGATCCTGGTCCATAAAAGCGCATTAGCTTCCACGTCTGCAAGCTGATCTTCCGACACTGTTCTTTTAATCACCTTACCGGTAATCAGCGCTTCCATCTGCTGCATTTTATTTCCCAGGGCAATACGCCGGGCCATTGGAGGTGTTGTATTCAGTATAATAACGGTATCATCCTGGTGGCAACCATGCCCGAAGCTGGCTAATGCCGCCCAGTCGGCCGCAGGAAGCGGTATCAGGTCTTTCAGTTTCAGATCGCCGGCGCCGGACTGAATATGCGGACCGAGGTTTATTTTAGCGATAATTGCCCACAACGCGTCCCTGTCAGCTTTTGCCAGGGACGGATGTGCAAACCAATCGGCCTGCCGCATGGTATAACTCTTAAACTCATTAAGGGTGATCCCTGTGTTGGCGGCAGTTCCATCTCCCAGAATATCTTTCTTCTTTTTTCTTTCTACTTTGGAATAAACATAAGGCAAAGGCACGCGGGAAACCATTTGCGCAGGCGCCTGCTGCATCACATGTGTAAGTTCATGCGCCAGCAAATGTTTTCCTGCCGTTGTATTGTTATGCTGGTTAGCCCCGAAATAAATATCTTTCCCGTGGGTGAATGCTTTTGCCTGCAGTTTGTTGCTCATATCCGCAGCGCGGGCATCGGTATGGATCCTCACGCCGCTGAGGTCTTTACCAAAAGCACGGCTCATTTCTTCATTACGGCGGGAAGGCATCGGGGCGCCGCCGCCTTTACTTTGCGACAGTTGCTGTTCTACTCCCGGCGTTACTTCCGGTACACCGGGGCCATTGGCTTCACGTTGCAGGGTACCTTCTTCTTCGCCCTGCTGATGCTTTGGCGGAGTTACCGGCTGAAAGAAAGGGGCTTTTGCGGGAGCGGCGCCAAAGAAAGGCCCTTCCCGCTGCTGTGAGGCAGACGATTTTAATCCGGGTGGTTGTATTTGTGTAGTTGCGGCCACGTATAAAACTTTTATTCGATGGTTTCATTTGGTTTGCACACGTTTTCCCTGGCTGAAAACTGTTCCGATCTTCTCACGTACCTGCAGGTTGGACCGGCGTAAATGGCTTCCAGGTTTAAACCCGGCGGTGCGCCCTGTTGCCAGTCGCCCACCACCGAAATGGGCGCCATTCCGCTTACCGCTTTCTTTTTGATGTCTACATTTTCTGATCCGGCCACGCTCCAGAAGGCGTGGTTCAATGGAATGAAAGCGCCCATCTCCCTAACACCAAGTACTACGGTAAAATCCATCAGCCAGAAGTAATGCGTAAGATGGAAAGGGCCAGTTTTTGAATCGGGGTAATGCAGCGGGAAAGCGGCTCCCGGCCGGTCCCTGATGGCTATTTTCCCTTTGGTGGTACCCGGGCCGGAGTTAAACATACTCAGCCCGTCCAGCGCAAAGTGGCTGGTGGCATTTTCAAGGTCTTTGCATGGCAGCAGGTTACAGTTGCCGTAATCAAGCAACAGGGTACGACCAGCATTATCGCTGTACTGTGCCATGAGGGTGTCGCGCGTGAGCACCTGTGAAAAACCAACGCCGGTGCCGCCGAGCGAAGTAAGCGTGATATCTGCCGATGCCGCCATGGAAAAATGGTTGCGGGCAAAGAAGTTATCTGTTTCGTTAAAAGTAGGGTTAGGCGTAGGCACTCCCTGCTGGCCGATGAGCAGGTTTTCTACCTGTACATCCACCCAGGGTGGCAGTTTATTGACCACAGGGGTAGCGCGGAACAGGAACAGTTCCACTCTCCTGTTGCGGGCCTGGTTTTCCGGCGATGTTTCCGGCGCCAGGCTGCGTGGCGACGAACTGGTATCTATCTCAATCCTGCTGCCGGGAATTTTTTTCGCGATAAGAAAGTCCCTGATAATGGCTGCACGTTCTGCTGCCAGGGCTTTGTTGCTGTCTGCATTCCCGGAGGTGCTGGCAGCGCCCTGCAGTTTTACTTTCAGCGCGCTGTCTTTCTTTAATATTTCCACCCACCGGTCCGCTACTTCGTTCAGGCGTTCCCGGTGGGCGCTCCGCATAGCCGCTTCTCCTACGCAATAGTTCCAGAAAATGAGTTCATTACTTTGTGATTTCCCGGCGGAATTATCTTCCACACCGAATATCCGTCCTGGATTATCGTTGGCCCATTTGGATTCCGGTGTGTTACTACTTTTACAGGCATCCGCCACGGGAGCTACGGGTGCGGTATCTTTTGTATTTGCCGGTTGCCGTTGCAGGGTGTTATCTCCGGGTTTACTGAAAAAAGACTCCCCGTTTTCAGCTTTGCTGAAAAAAGGTTTATCCTTTTCCTGTGTTTTGTTTTTAACTGTTTTCGGAGATGGTTTCATGTGATACTATTTAGTTTTCCCTACGGCGTTGTTGTACAGGGGTACGCATAAGGCGCAGCATTCAGCGAGCCCCGCTGCCTTACCGGTTCCCACACATAATCAAATGACGGCGTAGTAAACGGTACGTTACAGGTAGCCGGGCAATTCGGCTTATTTCCCCCGGATGGTACGCCAGAAGGGCCGCCGTTGTAAGTGGCGCTGGCCCAGGCGATGGGGTCCATTGGATTTTCATGATCATACAATTTGTAAGCGGTGATCAGTGCTACCATGGAAGCATAAGAGAATGCGCCGCTAAGGATATTAAATGGCGGCGGTAAAAATGCGATAGGCGTAATAAAGCCATCGCACAGGCGCATCATGATACCATAGGTGCCATAGTTAACGGTGCCTGATTTCCAGCAACCGCTGCCTGTTTGCACGGTGTTGGAACACACATCATCCGCTTCATGCAGCGGATCGCGGCTCCAGCATGGATCGCCGGTTGATCCCGGCGTTCCGCATGGCGGATGGTAAGGACCTTGCTGCGTCCAGCCGGCGGTATTGAGAAATAAGCCGAAGGTGTCAAACGCATCTTTATTAAGCTCTAAACCGCTGCTACCCGCAATAACCGGTTGTATGAGATAACGGCAGGCATTCATTTTATCCATGAATCCCCAGCTGTTGAAATTACTTTGTACCTGCGCCCATACCCTTGCAATTTCTGATGTAACATTGGGACCACATTTTCTTTCCGGCGTCACAGGAGGTGTAGGGGGCGCAGGTGTTGGAGGCGGTGGCGGCGGCACCGGCACTACAGAACTGATAACGGCTACCCTGTTGGCTACCGGATCTGTTCGGGAGAAGTGATTGGTTTCGCCGTGTGCAAAAATGGAGATGAAGCCAGCGCCAATTCCAGGGCTGCCATCAGAAGGTGTGATCATTTCATCTCTTACGGCTTGTGCGCGGTGGCATGACAGTTCCCAATTGTACGCATCGGCGCCGTCCAGGCTGGCAAAGCCATCTATCCGCACTGTGGCACTGGCGCCCAGGCGGTGCCAGTTGGCCGCAAAGCCACTGATAAGGCGCTGGTTAGCGGGCGACAAACCGGAAGAAGCTACGGTGAAAGGATAGCTGTCTTCCACCCGGGGCGCGCTGGTGTCTACCGGGCAGGCAAGGCCCGATGGTACCTGGGCGAGGTCGCCATGTTCTTTCAAAACGGCCGCCTGCCTGCTGATGCCTGTTGTTCCCTGTCCCTGTTGCAAAGTATGTGTGAGCTCATGCGCCAGCAGGTGTTTGCCTGCGCTGCTACCGGGCGCATACTTTCCTTCATTAAAATAGATATCGTTGCCGGTAGTAAATGCCTGGGCGTTCAACTGCCGGTTGAGACCTGCGGCATTACGCCCGGTATGAATTTTCACCTTACTGAAATCGGCGCCGAACGCATTATTCATTTCATGCAGGGTATCTTCCTTCAACGCATCTCCTTTCCCTTTTGTACTGTTAATATTACTTTCTACTGTTGTTGGGGAGATGGCAGCCGGGGAAGATTCCCGGCGCTGCACTTTGTTCTTCTTTTCTTCTTCTTCGCAGTGAGCGCATTTGCGTTGAACGGCAGGCTGGAAAAAAGATTGTGCCGCCGGTTTGCCCCAAAAGGGAGCGGAAGCCGGCGCGGCTTCTCTTTGTATACTTGCGGGTTGTAATGTTTTTACGTTCAACCGGATATTTTTTATTCTTCTGAAAATAAAATTGCCTATCGCCATTGCACATGCAACGGTATTTTCATCCATTTCAACTTTATGATACTGATATTCCAGGGCAGCCGGTCCAGCAGGATATCGATGGTATCCGCTTCCATTTGCAGCTGATGCTTATCAGTGCCGGTGATCAGGCGTCCGGGCCTTTGCAGGAACCCTTCCCGTAGTCCATCTGCCGAAATATTTTTTAATGCCTTCCAGTAGCTGATGGCATTTTCTATCAAACCTTCCGCTTCTTCTATAGCGGCAGCAGCCGGCGCCAGTTTTGTATCCAGCGGTTTCTTCAATGGCCAGCCGCAAAGCAGCTTGGGAAGCATCAGTTCAAATTCTTCCGCTTCCGTTTCACCGGTAGCCATGTAGTGCAGCAGCATAATAGCTTTCTTCTGACAGGCGGCGTTCACAAACTTCTTACCGTCTGTTGTCCACTCCAGTTGCATGAACATGGGCAATAACCAGTGATGCAGCAGGATGATGCCTGCATTTACCACGTAAAAAGTACTGCCGCCTGCAGGGGCCTCCGGAGTTTCTTCTTCCGGTGTATCCATTTCCTGCGCCGGCAGCGCATCTTCATCGAACGGTGCAGCGGGCTTTTCCTTTTGTCCTGGTGTGAGCGCTTGTGTGTTAAATGATACGGCAGCTGATAATAATTCCTGCCAGTTGTTGCTGCGGCATACTGTGATCAACTCCTGCATTTGTGTAACAAATACCGGTTGTTGTGCCAGCAGGGTACTGATCAATGCAGGATCACTTACCGCAGGATCTTTAACCGCCTCCATCAACAACGCATACCGGCAGGATTGTTCAAAAGCCCGGCGGTTCAGCATTGTACTGCTTCCAGGTTGCAACAGGCGGTAAGCGTCGTAAAGCTGTTGAATCAGCAGCACCCAACCATTTTGTTTCCTTGCGGTGATGATGGCCAGCAATTGGATGATAAATTCCGGTGTATGCTGTAACAGGATACGCTGCAAATAATCCCGGTTTTCGATTACCTGTTTGCGGAGCAGGGTAATGGCGGCATGACTGGTAGCCAGTGTTTGCAATACCTGCCGGTACCACTGTGCATCAGGCTTTGCAGCATTCCATGAAAGCGCGCCGTGTTCCATATAGTAGCTCCATTGATCGAAGCTGTGTTCCGGCAATGTTTTACGGGATGTTTCCTTTACCTGGAGCGTAGCTAATGCAGCGGTTAATTTTTCCAGCAGTAAAGTGATATAATAATCATTATCGAGATCCGCGGCTTTAATTTTCCCAAGATCAATTTCGAGCCGGTCTATGTAAATAACCATGTCGTTGCTGCTATAACTGTCGAACAGTTTTTCCAGCGCGGGGATGATCTTTTTCCAATACAACGCTGTTACCTGGTGTTGCCAGGTAAATACAGTGTCTTTGTTATGCACTGTGAGCAGGAGTGTTTGTTTGCGGATCTTATGCAACATGGTTATTTATTTCATCCACCGGAGGCATTGTGCCACCAGGTCTTCATTTTCATCAGAGATCAGTTCTTCCGGCTTCCAGTCTTTCGCCAATGCAGCGAGGTTGATGCCTTTGTCTTTCATTTTTCGGAAGATCTGTTGCAGCTGTTTCTTTTCATGCGCGGCGATGCTTACCGGCACCCGCAGCAGGAGCTGATCCAGGCAAAGCCAGGTGGCATTGCGCAGCAGCAATGCCTGTTCGCTTGCCGCTGCTTTTTTGCCGGAAGGCATTTTCTTCAGTAAAAAATCGGCCAGGGTGCTGTACTGGTGCATATTCAGCGGACCGGCTTCCATAAATTTGCCGGTGCGGTCGTATGCTTCTGTATCAGTAATATTATCTGCCTCTACAGGCAGGATCTGTTGTTTATATTTTGAAATGCGCTGCCGTCCTTTGCGGTCGCGCAGCAATGTATCTTCCGGTGAATTGCTGCGGTGGGTAGTTGTTTCCTTCAACTGCGGTGACGTGCTTTCTAACGGCAACGGTGCTACGTTCCTGTTGGCCGCAAGTATCACCGGCGGCGGTGTGGTTTCATTGGAGAGGCAATCTATCTCCTGCATATCGCATTGTTTGCGGAACAGGCGGTTGATCCAGTCGGTGAAATCGGCCTGGGGCTTCCTGTTCTGCCGGTTGTCGTCAAAGCAGGAAGGCGTTACCTGGTTGCAATAAGGATCCTTTGGCGTATCGGATAATGGCTCCATGATACCGGTTTGTCCAAAGAGATAACAGATAAGGCAACACTGGATATGCGCGTCATCACCGCAAACGGGTTTGCATGCGAGGTGCTGTAACCAGCGCCGGTACAGGGTTTCAAACTCGCAAAAACTACGTGGCCGGAGCCAGAGTATATTCAGCAACACATGTGCAGGCGCTTCTTTACGGAGCAGGTTTTCCATCATGGCACGGGTACCGGCATTGCGGAAGCGCACCGGCCATCCCGGCAGCACAATAGTAGCCACAAAAGAGTAAGGATCAGTGAATGGCACTACGGTGGTTTTAAACACCTCATCTTCCGGTGCTACCTCATAGCCGGCTACTTCTTCTTCCCAGGGCAGGCGGCAAAGCGGTTCCGGTTTCACCGGCAGTAAGCACTGGCAATCATCCTCTATGCGCGGACGCAGCAGGATATGTTCCACCACATGCATGCCTTCATCGTTAATAGCAGCGGAGGCACGTTCAATAGCGGCTTCCATGGCAGGCAGCGAAGGATAGCATTGCGGGTTGGCAGCCAGCACATAGGTGTTATCTACCAGTTCAATACCAAACGGGCCGCAGCTGTTGCCTATTGCCGGCTGGTAGTTACCCGGTAAAGACAGTGCTGCACAGAACCGGTAAAAATGATGGATGGCTGCATTCAGGCAGTCGTATTGTTCCGCGCTTTCCCAGATCACCGCACCGGGTTTACGTACGGGTGGCGGCGCATCACAGCTGCAGCCGGCGTTTTCGTCGGGCAGTGGTTCTTCGGGGATAAAATCATCGTGGTATAAACGGAAGGAATAAGTGTAGCCAAACGCTGTTTTCATGCGGCGCACCGGGTAGTAAAGCGCATTGCGCTGCAGTTTCTTTTTCCATTCCTGCAGGTCGTCTGCCGACAAATCCGTTTCACCTGTTGGCCTGAAATAACCGCTTACCACATTGCCATTCAGCAATTCAAAACGGTTGCTGGTTTTATTGAGATAGTAATTGCTTTCTTTCCACAATAACGACAATACTTCAAACAGCCATTCGTCCTGCGCTTTTTCAGTAATGGCGCCCGGCATGTATTGTTGCCCGGATACCAGCAGCACTTCGCCACCGGCCAGCAGTTGCAGCTGGAAATAGTTACCTGCATTCCAGGGTTTCACCTCAAAGGTTACCTGGCAGCTGTTGCCGAGCTTTAATCCAATCATTTGTAACTGCTGCAAATACTTTTCCCTTATTTCTTCGGTGTTGTATTGATAGGGATGTACCGCCAGGCGGTAGCCTTTCTTCACCGCTTTAAAGCTGTAGCAGCCATCGTTTTTTATATACCCGTAATAGGCGCTGTTACCCCAACGGGCGGCGTCGAGCAATGATTCCAGCCCCGTGTATGCGTAGTTGTTAGCAGCATCTTTCGTAACAGTACCCCAGGCATCTTCCAAAGAATTATAATGCTGTACACTTTCCAGCAATACTTCATTCATAACCACCTGGTAACGGCAGCTGGTTTCATTGAGCCTAACGCCACTGTTGCCCGCGTATCGGGCCAGTGCCAGGAACAGTTTCAGCGCTTCACTGGCGGCGGCCATGTCATCAAATCCATGGCAAAGTTTCCAGATCTTCTCCCGTTTTGTAATATCGTACAGGCTTACCCGTAGTTGCTGCACATTACTGAGCCAGTGGTAAGGGAAGCTGCGCATAATATGCGGTAGTACATCCAGCAGCGGGGCTTTTCCACCGAATGCGGTAATGGTATCGCCGGGTACTATCGCCAGCGGAATGGTACCTGTTACAGGATCTCCTTCCAATATGATGCTGCTGCCATAGGCAGCCGGATCGCAGGCAGTATGCACCAGTTGCAGGAATTGCTGCCGGAATGCGGTGAGCGCTTCCGCTGCAGACCTGTAAGACTTATAACTGCGGAAGTAAGTAATTGCTGTTTTTGGATAGATAGGTGAATGATATACCTTTTCAATACCGTGAATCACATAATAGTAGCTAACGGCCTGTGTTTGCGGATCAGTGATGCAGGTTACCACTTCATCTCCTCCCATACATATTTCCAGGTAATCGATACCCTGTTGATTGCGGCTGCGCAAAGCCGTGAGGCGGTCTGTTGCCAATGCCTTATCTGTAAAGGTTTTGGGAAACCTGGCCACACAACCGGTTTTGTTGATCACACGGTATACGTAAGCGCCTTCCTGGTTAACCGCCGTGCTGTGCACATAGGAAGCGATATCTGCCGGTACGGCGCCGCTTCTCAGTTGCGCCAGCGATAAGGCGCTTTGCAGTTTTGCAGGTGCAGTAGCGGCAGGCATGATGATCTTTTTATCCAGGCCCGTATGCAGCAGTACCGGTTTAGCGCCTTTCTCGGCTTTCAGTTCCAGGTGATCCGGCGATGCTGTAAAAGTATCCATAGCAGTTTTTGCCTGTTCTTCCGTGGCATACTCCTCCTCGCTGTTAAAGCCATAGGGCTTTCCTTCCATACCCTGCAACTGCACTTTGTATTTCCATGCAGCGGGCTGCCGTGAATAAGACACCTGGTACAACTGCGCCTGCACCACCTGCTGAATATGCAGCATGGTGTTACTGGCCTGCTGTTCTTCATCGAACAATGCGGGATGCGTAGCTTTCACGTTGCTGCGTTCCACCAGTACTACTTCATAACGGCCATCGGCGGTTTGCCGCACCAGGTATGCTGCAGGGGTAGCTGCCAGTTGCAGCAGCAGGTGAAACTCTTCCGTTGCCTGCTGTTCACTTTTTACCAGCGATGCAGCGGTGAACATAATGAAAGCATCTTCTTCAATGCTGATCTGTACCTGTAACTTTCCTCCTTTCTGCTGGATGTTATCAGCCTGGAAGGCAGCGAGATTAACATAAGTAGTATGGGTAGCATTTACCGGCAGCAAGTGTAATACCGGTAACGTTACTGCAGGCGGAATGGTCCAGTCGTCGTCCTTTACCTCCACCAGTAAATCATCTGTAGCGGCAATAGCTGCCTGCTGATCAGGGAATGATTTTGCTGAGTGCAGCAGCGGTTTACCGGCAGGATCCGCCACTTCAATAAAATGATCGTAGCGGCTGATTTCTGTAGCGGCGCTCATCGGCGCCTGTGCCAACTGTTCCTGCAACTGCAGCAGGCGGCTTTCCCTTTCTTCCGGGGTGGCTAAGGGAGCGGCCAGGTAAGCATTACCCACGGGCAGCGGCACCTGTATGCTATACTTGCCCTGCACCGGATCATCGGTACGAACAAGGTTTTCCGGATGCAGCAACTGCTGCGCCAGGCTGATCAACGCGGCAGATGCATCATCTGCGGTAACGTAGTTACCCGTTTTAAACAGTACTTTATTATCGGCATCTTTTATTTCTGCATAAAAGAAAGTTTCATAAGGCCCAACAATGAACGGGCACAGGTAATGCCGGTCCGTTCTTTCAATACCAGCCAGTGCATTTACCCGTTGTTCATAACCCGAGGTATTGGAAGTATTCCATTTGTTAACCCGGTAATCATATGCTTTACCGCGGTTCCTGCTTAATTTATCATAGGAAGACAGGAACTTTGCTTTGGTGCGTATACCTTTTTCCGCTGCCTGTTCCCGGTTGCTGATACCATATAACACCAACGCATAATCGGTGAAGGTTTCTGCGAAGCGGCTGAGCAGGTGATTGAGCATGGTTTCGCGGCGCTGGCGGTACAGCGTTTTATCTTCCACTATTTTCTGCAGGTAGCCCTGGTAATCGGCCAGGCTGAACACGATATCGAATGCGTACTGTTCTTTGTTAGCTGCATCTTTAAACCCGAATGCACGGAGGTTGTCGGGGTATGCGGCCAGGAATATAGCGGATTGCGCCGCTTCCCTGGCTTTTTGCTGTGTAGGGTAATAACGGCATCCCAGTAATACGTATTCCCTTCCGGGAATGGCTATCACGAAGCACCAGCAGGCATCGCCATAGGCCCAGGTGGTGATATTGGCGGTATTGTCCAGGTTGGTCATATCCAGCAACAGCTGATCCATAGCGGTATTGCGTGCCGGCAAATAATCGTAGCTGTAGTATTTATTGCGCCAGCGGCGGATCACATCTTTCTTAACGGGAACGGTTGCACGTAATTCATTCAGCAACTCCTTCCCTACCGGCAGCATGAGCGTATCATTTTGTTTCCAGCCAAGATCGGCATAAAAGCCGCCCTGCTGGAAACGCAGCAGTTTATCCAGGTCGGGGATATCGGTGATAGCGCCGCTGAAGTAGGTTTGCGCAGGCGCATCGGGCGACATGGAAAACAGATCGCGCAGGTGTTGCAATTGCGCCAGGTAGTTCGACAACAGCTGATCGAAGAACAGCAGGAAGCCTTTCAGTTGCCACGCCTGTACTTTGCGCTGAGGCGATGCATCGTTGCCCAGTTCCCCGTTGCCGATGCCGTATACCCTGGGAAAATCGCGTTGCAGGGAGTAATAGTTGCCGAGGTCTTCTCTGTAAAAGCCGGATGGTACAGGATAATCGAGGTATACGGATGATTGATCATACCACACTTTGGTGCCGTTGAGCAATGAAGCGTTCAGATACTGTTGCAGGTTGGCGCCATCAAAAGTAAACGTGGCGCTGCCACGCTTAAATATAAAGCGGCTGTATACCAGCGATAATAACGGCAGATGCTCTTCCAGCAACGGCAGGATCCAGGCAGTGCCCTGTGTGGTGGCAACGGGTGTATTGTCGCCACTAACGTAGCCGGCTATACTGAGCCCGGAAACAGTGGCTACGCCCGGCACATCGAACATCACATGGTATACATCGGACACACGGATCTCCTGCAGCGGTTTAATGGCTTCCAGTTCGGAAGTATCAATGAAACCGTGGCTGCCGGCGGAATACGCCCTGCCGGAAAAAATTTCTTCCATCGGTACTTTCTTCTCTTCCAGCATTTGTTGCAGGGTATAAAAAGTAACACGGGGAGAAAAGAGATGATACAGCTGCAATACCAGTTCATTGAGCACAGCGGTTACATCTGCATCTTCTTCCAGTTGTATTTCTGTGCACACACCAATTTCCTCATGACAAAGAATGGTGATGTTGTAAAAATCTTCACACAAATTACGGTGCGCCATCAATGCCTTGCGGATACGTTCTTTCAGATCGGCCAGTGCTTTTGCGCGTTCCTGGCTATCGTCCGGCAGTGTTTCCGGTTCAATGAAAATGTTATAAAGCCCGTTCAGTTCCAGCAGGGTAATATCTTCTCCCGTAGCGGCCAGCTGCGGGTTACGGCCACTGCATGCCAGTCCCTGTTCTCCCAACCAGTGTACTTCCGCCGGGATGTTGGTGGCAATTTCCAGCCATGCGTTCCTTACCCCATCGATATCTGTAAGCAGTTTGCGGTAATCAGTAATCGTGAGCGGGTTAACGGTGAGTATTTTCGCCGGTGTGAAGAAGTTATCTTCCTTACCGTTGCCCGCAGGGTTCATGGTGAGCAGGTCGTTCAGCGGCAGGCTGCTGCGGTATCCCATATCCAGCAGGGAATAGCACAGTACTTCCAGGATGGTGATACCGGGATCATGGGCGTTGTGGTCTGTCCATATTTTGCCGGACAGTTTCCCGAGGTAGTCGATGCCTTCACTCCGCAATGTTTCGAAATCCAGTTCCGAAGGAAAGGCAGGATCATTTTTTATGATCACGTTCTTTGTATTTGTGTCCTCAGCCATAACAATGTTGTTAGTTGATGATAGGGCCCTGCGGCGCTGATGGTGATTCCTCTCGTATGTTATTACATGGCGGTATCAGGGGTTCCGGAATATTGCAATCTGTTTCACCCTGTGGAATGCGTGTTACCACATCGGGGCAAACCAGGGCGTTCTTTTGCGTGCTTACGGTGATGCTGCCGCTTACCAGGATGGAGCGCGGCGTATGCGGTTCCATTTGCTGTGCAGGGGCTGCTTCCAGCTCATGCTGCATAGTAAGGCATTCTACGTAGTCCACATAATCCAGTTGTTCCACAAACCTTACTACGTCTGCCTGGTAAACGATTTGTCCGAACGACAGCTTATCCAGTTTTCCTATCGCCCAGGGGGCGAAGAATTGCTGCAAATCTGTTTTCAGTTTATCGGTATAATATTTTTCATCTTTCCCTTTATACAATTGTATAGCGATATCCACGCTTACTTTTTCATACCGTGGATTGGCTACTTTCAACCGTACAAAAGGGGAAGACCGCTGTTTGATGTAAGTGTGAATTTTTTCCAGCAGGCTTAACGGCGCTTTGGGTTCCATGAGATTACCGGCTGCCAGCTGCCGCAGATCCGGGATCACGGCCAGCACCACGTAACCGCCGGCCGCTACCAGGTCCTGCTGGTATACCTTAGCGCCAAGACCTAGTGTGTGGTTAATGCATTTCGCTTTATACAGTTGCGGGAATGCTTCCAGTACCAGCCGTTCATAGTCGAACGATTGTATAGCGCGGCCTTTATGCCGCAGCTGTTCGCTCACGCGCACATAGAAATGCCCGTCGGCTTCAGGCAGCTGCCCGTTGAAAGCATCATACAGCTGTGTCACCGTTTTGATATGCGCATCCGCTTCCGCCAGTTTGGTAATACTGCCTGCTTTCAGTACTTCGCCAAGACGCATGGGGTCATTGTCGGGCTGTACTGTGAAAGTAGCCAGGGCGGCCTGCGTATGCACGCCAATGGTTTCGCAGATGGCCGCTACATTTTCCGGGATAGCGGCTTTCAGCCAGTAAGTGCCGGCCGGCATAACGGTATTGACTATATTAATATCGCCAGGCACCGCTATTTTGATGATGCCGGAGCGGGTAAGGCCATCGGTATCGTCATTCAATATTTCAAATCCTTTGCGGAGCGGTTTCCAGCTGTTGCTGCTGAGATAATACCATTCCACGTCAGCCTTTTCTGATTCAGAATCCGCGGTTGCTTCCGCCAATTGAAACAAGAGATTAAGATTACCATAAGGCTGCAGTCGATCCAGCCCAATAAACAAAGTGCCCTCGTGGCAGCATACCGGCAACAGGGAGGGTTGCAGCTCCAGTACTTCTTCCTTAAAAGTATTTTCAAAAGGATACTGGTGCAGCAGCTGTATATCTGCTTTTACGGCCGTAGCGCTGTAATCGATGGAGATCTGGCTGATCACCGGCGTCCAGGGTTCGTTAGGGATGATGGCCGACAATGTGTTGGTGTCTACCACCGATACCTGGATGTCTTCCAGTTTTTCCTTGATGTCTTTTGCCAGTTCCGTAAGTCCTTCGAAGCCCTGGAAGAAGCCGTGGCGTTCGGGGAAATCCGGTTCATTAGGACCGCGGGAAATGTAACGAATGGTAAGCGCTTCCGCCGGTGTGGGTGTCCAGGCCCATGGGGGCGACATGCTATCCGGAGGAATCCGGCCATCCAGGCCGCTGGGGCCCTGGATATACTTATTGAGACTTAATGCATCTGCATAAGTATCCTGCACCAGTTGTTTCAGTTCCTTCAGGTTAAATACCACGGGAGAGCCTACTGAATTGTAATAGGCAGCGGTATCGATCCTGTTCTTCGGATCTTTGGGATCATCCAGCAAGCGGTTGAAGGCAGTCATTTGCCGGGCCAGTACAAACGCATAATCCTTATGCATAAAATCCTGGCGGGCCAGTGTTATTTTAGCGAAATAGTTGCGGGTATCGGCATTGTAGCGGGTTACGTTATCGGCGGTAAGACTGAACTGATCCTTAAACGCAGGTGATGTTGGCGGTTCAAATGTAATGGCGTAATCGTATATTTTTCCCGGATCGCAGGGCACGTCTTCGATCTTATTGAACAATAATTCATCTGCAGTATTTTCTTTAAACCAGGTTCCGTCCTGCAATACATATTTGTTGATCTTGAAATCGGCTTCCGCCAGTCCGCCCTGCACATAGCCCGCATAATACGCTTCAAAGCTGGCGGGTTTATCTTTCCAGTTCATGTTCACATATACTTTATCCCACTTCTTCCCAAAGATCTCTGACGAACCGATATAAAAGCCGGGGCCTTTGGTGGTGCTAGAAAATTCCTTCTTGCCTTTTAGTATTTCAAAATCGATCAGTGCTGGCCTGGTACCGAAGGGATAAATAGGTGCATTTACATCCTGTACGGTTTCGTCGTTTTGCACGATCACGTTTTTAACCCCGCACACATCTACCTTCACGCCCACATCCCGGATGCGGAAATCGCGCAGGAAATGATACAATGCAATAGCCGTTACCGTATTCTGAGGCTGGCGTTCCAACGGGCACTGACCGCAATCGCCGCCTGCTTTATTGATAAGAATATCGTCGAGGCTCAATTTCACCTGCTGGTCCACTTCCACCCGCAGCACCGGTTGTGTGGTGTTATAGTTGCCGCTCAATACTTTCTTATCGTAAAAAGTTACCGCAGGTACTTCCGGCGGGAGTTCCGCTTTCAGTGTTAATTTATAACCGCCGCTTACCGCGGCAATGGTGATATCCGCCAGTTGGGGCGGCGCTATCCAGTTTTCTTCCCCGCTGAAAAAGAGTTGTAACACGCGGCGTGGTGGAAACAACGCTTTTACCGCCGGTGGCAGCGCGTTAATGTTCGCCAGGGGAGCGTCGGGGGTAACGCCATCGTCTGTGAGCACCGCGTGCGTGCCATCGGCGGCGTATTTCACATCGGTGAGCGCGGCCCGCAGTACATCGATGGTGGCGGTGTTTACGCCCATTGCTTCCGCCTGTGTAACCAGGTCGTCCGACAGATAAGTATATTTATTTTTCAGGATGATTTTCAGTGCATCGACATAGTCGCTATCATACAGCAGCACGTTATTATCGTCGCAATTTGCTGCAAGGGTACAATCGATATCTACTGTAATAATGCGTTTACCTTCCTGCAGCAGCAATACCGGTGAAGCCAGGATGAACCCCAGGCGGGCATAGGGATGTTGTACCGGCTGTGTTTTGCCCGGGGCAATAAATTTACTGTAGCGGGAACCGGCGGTAAACCAGTTCTTCGGCATATTTTCCTGGAAGGGTTTATCTACCCCATCGGCCATATTGGCCTGGGTGGCGATGTACAATCCTTCGATAAAATTCTTTTTATAACAGCGCTGACCGCCTTCAGAGAGTGTTCTTTTAAAGGCTGTTGCAGGGTTTACATATAGTGTAAGTAAACTGGAGATAGCGGCATTATCGACCACAATTTCATCCGCCAGCTGAAAGAGTACATCTGTTTTATTGTTGTCTTTTCCATCGCGGAGAGCAGTGCCTTTCGGGAGCAGGTATTGCTGGAAAGGTTGCTGCACTTCAAACACCACGTGTGCTTTATCCGGTGTAAGTGGCTTTGGTACCAGCCTTAATACCTGTTGAAAAAAGAAATCGAGATGTTTTTGTGTAAAGCCATTCAGTTGTTGCTGTACATGGCTGAACAGGTAGAGGAATGCAAAGAGCAGCCCCAAATGGGGGGTGTGATTCTTTTTATAGGCTTCGTTGAGTGGTTGCAGGCTTTCGGCGATACAGTCCGGCGACAGTGCGGCAATAGCGGCGATGGCGTCCAGGAAGGGCTGGAATACAGACTGGTAGGCCTGTAACAGCAGCAATGCTTTTTCGCGGGCGGTAGGGGCAAATTGAAAGCTTTCATTCCATTCCAGGTAAGCGAACAGTGGATCGATGCCCCATATGTCCTGGTTTTTAATTTTTGACAGATCGGGGGAACTGATGCAGAACCATTTCACAGCACCGTTGGTGAAGCGAATGAACTGCGACACCGGGGTGCGGAGTTTTTGCTGGATTATGGCTTCTATGCTACGTTCCATGGCCAGGCCAGTTCCGTGGAATGCAGCCTGCCATTGTGCAATGGGAACGATCACATCATCAAATAAAAAGCTGACCAGGAGTTGCAGCGTATCTTTTGCAGGACGTTCATACACCTGTTGTACATATCCTTCAAATTTACCTGCCAGTTCGCTGGTATCTGTTTTTGCCAGCTGTGCAAGCAGGAAAGGGAGGCTGTTACGGAAGAAGGGCTGCCAGTCGTTGATCAGGTAAGCATCTTTGTATTGATAATAATTGATCTGCGGCGCCATTTGTACAAAGTAATGGAGCAGATCCGCGAGCTTTCTCCCGTCTATCGGTGCGGAGGCAGCATCCAGGGCCGGTAGTAGCCGGTTCCGCTGACTGATGCCTGGTTCATATTGAAAAGGATGTACGATCATGATTTAACTGATTAATTGATGACCCTGTGGTGATGCGCCTTTCAGGGTTTTTGTGCTGCTTCCAGCAAATAGAAATCATACACATAATTGTACCTTGAATTAGTACTTGCAATCGTATAGTCGACAGCGATAGTAAACCTTCCTTCAATGAGGTCGGGGCTATCCATGGGCACCACGGTTATTTCCTCTACTTTGATGCGGGGTTCATAGAAGAGGATGGCATTTTCCACCAGGTCGCGCAGGAAGCCGATCATCGCAGCATTAAGCGGTTCAAAAATATAGTCCTGCAGGTCGCATCCATAGCGGGGTTGCATCACTCTTTCTCCCAAACTGGTAGACAGCAGGATGTCGAGGCTTTCTTTGATATCTGCCTCATTGCTTACCAGTTCCACTGCGCCGCTTTGCAGATCAAAAGTTGGCGGGAATTTCCAGCCGGTGCCAAGGAATGAACGGGGATCGTTTTGTAACATGTGTATGTTGTTTTTATCCGCCAATAATTACTGTAGGTGCTCCCATCACAATCACGCCGCCGTGGGCGGTAAGGTCGCCCATCCTTGCGGCGGGCCGCCCTCCTATCATTACGGTGGCAGATCCTTTCACGATGGTATCCGGCGGCCCTACGCAGGTGCAGATATCGCCGGCTACTGCTGCCGGGATGCCGGCAATGATCACCGTTGGTACGCCCGGTCCTACTACCGGACCGCCTACATGCGGTACCGGCCCTGAAAACAGGGGACAGGTGTGAAAGTCGCTGATGCGTGCTGCAGGAGGCATGAGATTAACAATTTAGGTGACCGGCAATCGTTGTACTTTTTTGGGGTTTGCCGGTTAATTTATTTTTACCAGTGAACCTGTTACTTCTGTGATACCCTGTGAAGATAATTTCGCGATAGCGCCTTTCAGCTCCACTGCACCATCCGCAGCGGCGGATATGCTGGCGCCTCCTATGGAAAGCGCCGCGCCGGCAGACAGTACCAGGTTTACACCAGCCTTCAGTTCCACGTTCATAGGGCTTTCCAGTTTGATGCCGGCAGTATCCATGGTGATGGTGTTGCTGTTCTGGTCTTTCAGTTTGATGCTGGTACTTGCTTCATCTATCGTGATACTGTTTCCTGCGGGGGTATCTATCGTAATTGTTTTCGTATTGTCGTTGAAGTGAATACGCATACCGCTCCTGGTCACAAATCCTTTTTCATCATTGTCGTCCTTCGCGGTGATGGGCGCCGGTTTCGCGCTGCTGTTGAGCATTCCCAGCACAATAGCATCGCGCGGATCGTCGTTGATGAAACCTACAATCACTTCATCATCAATTTCAGGGCGGAAAAAGGCGCCGCGGTTATTACCGGCGTCCAGGCTGGCTACTCTTACCCAGATGCCGCGGGCCGCGTTGTCAATCACCGGTATCTTCACCAGGATGCGGTGTTCGCCATCAGGATCGTTCTGCAGTTGCACCACCTTACCGATCTGCAAGCCGTGGATAGCAGGCAGCATTCCTGCCGCCGGGATATCGGAAATATCCTTGTAGGCTTCCGCGAGCCAGTCGGGTTCCAGGCCAAACTGGATATGCGTATCCCAGGTACCGTGCGCAATTTCATGGCGCACGCCGGTTACAAAGGCGTTGCCGTTGTAGCGGTTGCCGATGCCCTGAAGTGTTACCATATCGCCGGGAGTTACGCCGGAGAAGCCGAGGAACTTAGCCCTGCCGCGGATCTTTGCCAACCTGCTTTTGAGCATAGCGGCATTGGTGAGCTGCTGCAGTTCTTCTGCTGCGCGGCGGCCACTGTGCGCCAGTTCGTAGTGAGGCAATCCTATCACACCTGCCAACGTGCTGCCGGATACATTGCCCTGTTCCGTGTAATCGGCAGAGGAAGTTTCTGCTTCATACAGCTGTTGCCCGGTATAATCCCATGCGCTGGCATGTACGGAGCTCCATTGATAGCGGGCATCCATTTCTGCTTCCAGTTCCATGAGGGAAGAACCGTAGGTAAGCTGCAATACTGCCGATGCCGTAGTATTGGGCTTCTTTACCTTCACCTTTCCCTGGTCTGCGATCACCAGTTTACCATTGGCTTCCGCGCGGAGCAGGAGGAAATCCCAGTCTGTGCTGTGGTGTTGCACCAGTTCTTTATGCTGCACGGTGGTGGCTTCCACCTCTGCGCTTAAGCCGCTGTAACCCCTGATGAGCTGTTCTATCACTTCGCTGTCCTTCACTTTTTCATAGTAACGGCTATGCCTGCCGATGGCCATTTTCACGGTTTCATCGCGGCATTCAACAGTGAGTACCGGATTTCCGTCCTGGCGGAATTTGATACCCTGGTGCACAATGACGCCTTTGAACAACACTTTGTTGGAGCCATCGCGGCCTATTTTAATGGTGAGTTTAGTGCCGGGCAGCAGATCGTTGGTATTGCTGATCGCGAAATCCTGGTCGGCGGCGGCGCCGTCGCGCAATACGATCTTTGCCAGCGGGATCTTGTTCACCACCTGTGTCAATGTGAGCGACAGCACCTCGTACACGGGATTCAGCGGTTGTGTACCGTTCAACAGGATGTTGTAACTCGCTACATCATGTGCAGAAGTATTGGGTATTCCTGTTTCGTTCATGATACTTCGCTTTTATCGAATGGAGGGAAATAGATCTCTTTACCAACCGGTACTCTTTTGAAAGAAGTGAGGTTATTTTGCCTGGCTACCTGCAACATATATTTGGGGTCCTGGTAGATCTTAAAACTAAAAAGATCGAGGCGGTCGCCCTGCTTAAATATGCGGTGATGGGTAAGATCGGGCGAGGCTTTGCTTTGCTCCCTTTCATTGGCTTCCCTTGCGCGGTAGTTGAGAAAGGTAGCGCTTACCTTTACCCGGAGCGGGCTGCCATCGGCATTGAACAGCACATAATTCAGGTCCAGGTTAGACATAACGCAGGGAAAGGCGATTTGTTTGCCCCAGAATACTTTCAGGAAGCGCGGGCGGTGTGTTTCACCATCCATGTAGTAAACAGTATCCAGCAGCAGTTTTACCTGCGCCTGCACATCCATGCCCGGGTAGCCGTATCCTTCAATGGTGTTGGTACCATCGAGTACGAAGTCGAGCTTCAGTTCTTCCGGGATGGTTGAAATAAAGCGCGCTTCCGTTTTCTGGCTGCCTGGTTCACGGCGGATGTCGTAGTCTACTTTCAGCGACCGGGTATAAGTTTCCGCATTTACCGGGATAGTAAATTTGTGCTTATTATCCAGTTGTTGCTGCAGCCTGTCGGCATACGTGAGGATGTAGATCTTTTCCACTTTTGCGTCTGTCATCTTTCATTTTTTTCTTTCAGTGCCTGTAATACTTTTTCCACGCATAAAGCGATCATGGCTTCTGTAGCCTGGCCGTTGCCGCCGGCAGCGGTTGAATTGCCGCCTGCAGTGCCGCCGGGTGCATTTTCCGGCGCCACTTCGGCTTTGATGATCAGTTCACGGATCTCTATGGGCATGACTCAGCTGTTTTTAAATTCAAAACGGTTGTAGTTCAGTTCCAGTGTTTCTATGAGCACTTCGCTGCGTTCTGCGTGCAACTCTGCCAGTTTCCAGCTGCGGGGCCATACCCAGGCGAGGTTCCAGTACATGAGAATGTTATGGCTCTCATCCAGCAGCGCCACCTTCACCAGGTTGAGGGGTTTGATCTGCTGGTCTTCCAGCGCACGGCGGCACCAGGCCGACAGCGATGAATCGTCCGGGCGGAGCAATCCTCTTTTCAGTACCAGGGGCGAATAAGTACGCCGCACGGGGATGTTGTGCTCAAACCTGTTCTCTCCTCCTTCTTTCAGTTCTTCCGTGCTGATGGTGGCTTCCAGGCCGGTAACGCTCTGGAAGCGGATATCGAGGTCGGAGCCGGCGTCTTTGCCACCACCGTTTTTGGGTAGTCCAAAAAAAGTGACAGAAAAGTGAAAGCCTACGGCCTGCCAGAAATTATCGGGTTTTATTACCGCTTGTGCCATATCAATCAACGTTCATGATCTCCAGCCCTTCGTGCACCAGTTCCATTGTTTCAATGGCTACTTCATTGGCGTCTGCTTTCAGGTCGGTGGAAGTTATTTTGGAAGGCCATGCGTTCAGTACTTTCCAGGTGATCACCGGCTCATGGCTTTCATTGAGCAGTTTAATCGTTACATCGCGACGGTATTTACTACCGGCTTTGTTACCTTCCTGGAAATAATACGTTTCGCGCCAGGCTTTGTAGAAGTCGTAATCGCCTTCAAATGTGCCACGTTTCAGCGTGATGTTGGCGTATTTGGTAAGACCAGGTTGTTTACTTTTATTATATTTCTTGCTGTTACCTTCCCGGTATTCGATCACTTCCGTTTCAAAGTCGAGGCCGGAAACTTCTGTAAATCCCAGTCTTACATCTTTTCCCCATTCTACCAGGAAATGAAATTTTGGTAACGGGTATGTTCCTTTTGCGGGCATATCTTTAAGTTTAAGAAGATGATAAAAATCTGATGGCTGTTACTTACATGCTTTGGCGTCCTGGGCCTGTTTGATGGCTTTGGTAAGACTATCCGTGCATGCCTGCAGGCGGTTGGCTTCCTGGCTTACTTTGTCGTATTCCGGTTTGATGGCTGCCAGCCGGGTATCAGCGTTGCTGAGGTGTTTTTCGGTGAGTGTATAATACTGGTCATTTTTAAGCGGAAATACGGGGCATACCAGTTTATCGGTGCAGCATATTTCCATGCTGTCGTCTTCCCCTGATTTAATACCGCCATTGGCTGTATTGCCATTGCCGGAGGGATTGAAGATGCAGCCGATACCTGCGATAGCTGCCTTAATACCGTAGTCCTTTTCGCAGATGGATTCATCCAGGATGGTAGCGGCTTTCAGGGCAATCACGATGTTATTGAAGATATCGTTGCCGATGGCGATCACGTCCTGGAGTTTTTTGCCATAGTCGGCCCAGGCATCGGTGATACCACCTTTTTTCAGCACCTGGTCGTTGGAGCAGTCGATAGCCTTGGTGATATTGTTATAGCAGGCAGCCACTTCATCTACTTTTGTATATAGCTCTTTGGTCATACAGAAGAAGACTTCGATCGCTTTCACAGAGTAGCCGGTGCTTTTGCAGAGTTTCTCCAGGATGTCCAGCACTACTTTCACTTTGCTGGTGATGGCATCTGCTTTCTCCGCGCTTTTCTGTACATTATCAAAATAGCCCTTTACTTTATTGCGCCAGTCGAGTGCGCGGGCCAGCTCTTCTTTTTTCTTGGCTGCTTCGGCGGCTTTCTGCTGGTACAGGCTGCCTTTGGCTTTCAGTTCTTTCTTCCAGTCGTCCACACAACCGCACTCCGTTTCGGTGCCACCGGGTATGGTAGCACAGCAGGAGTCGTCGCTTTCTACAAAGGGTTCATATACTTTATTGCAATTCATGGTGAATATTTTTTGTGATCAGGAAATTTATTTACTGCCGGTAGGATGGTCAGTCATCGCAATGGCCGCCGTTACCGTTGCCATTGCAATAGTTGCCCTGTGCTTGTTCGCAAATGGATTTGATAGTAGGAAGATCGCCGCAGGGCAACGTACAAAGGAACTCGCGGATGTCTTCAATTCCCTGCGTTTGTGTTCTGGCCGACCACAGTGTTTCACGAATGGTGACTTTCTGAATTTTCGCATCGCCCAGTTCGCCGTAGGTTTTCTTCTGATCGTCCTCTCCTGTTTTAATATTCTGCAGTACATCATCGCGGAATGCTTTAATGGCGTCTGCGAGGTCTTTATGCAGGTTTATCACGTTATCGAGGCTGGTGAAGGATTGTATGCCGGAAACATCGCCTATGGCGCAGTGCAGTTTGTTGATGCTTACGGTTTCGCCATCGCCGCAACCGCCTTCGGAGGCGTACATTTCCTGGGAGCCGTCTACGATGTTATCGAAGCAGGTTTTGAAATCCTTACTGCCGGCTTTCAGTTTGCCCAGGGCTGCGCGTTGCGCTTTGTTGCAGTTATCTTCCGCTTTGTTATTGAGCTTATGGGCCGCTTCACTCAGCAGGGCGAATTTCTGTTTTGCATCCTGGATGTTTTTGGCTACAATGGCAAGCGCAGCTGCTATCGCTTTATTCACATCATTGGCTTTGCTGAGTTTATCTTTTATGAGATCCGCATCTTTCTGTGCAGGCAGGGTGGCGCACAGGTCGATGGAGCGGTAAAAGCGCCAGGTTTCTTCTGCTTTGATAAAGAAGCATTGTTTGTATTTGTACACCGGCTTATAGCCTTTGTACTCTCCTTCCCGCATACGCAATACATTCAGCGAATCAGTGAAGGCGCTGCAGATGCCGCGTTTATTGTTATCGATGTATTGCTGGGTTTTATTGGTAGAATCACCGCAGCCGTTGCTGGTGGATGATTGAGTGGGGTTCATTGTGTTCATACAGTATTCAGTTTATTTGGTCTGAATGTAAAAGGATTAAGATTCCTGCAGCATTTTGTGGCTGAAGCGCAGGATGATAAATTCAGCGGGGCGTACTACTGCCATGCCTATTTCCACGATCATGCGTCCTTCCCATACATCCAGCTCCGTCATGGTTTCACCAAGACCCACCTTTACAAAATAGGCTTCCCTGGTGGTAGTGCCCATGAGTGCGCCGGCTTTCCATTGCTGTGTGAGGTAGTTTTCTATCATTGATTTCACGCGTACCCAGGTGTTGCGATCGTTTGGTTCAAACACAAACTGCTGGGTGGCGTTCTTAACAGATTCCTCTACCATGTTGAAGAAGCGGCGAACGGAGATGTAGCGCCATTCGTTGTCGTTGCCTGCCAGTGTGCGGGCGCCCCAGATGATGGCCGGCCCCCTGCCCGGGAAGGAGCGGATCACGTTTACAGATTTACCGTCGCGTACATCCACGTTAAGATCGTCCTGTTCCAGTTTGGTGACGATCACTTCAGGGCTTACGGCATAGTCGATCCCGATGTTGGCGGGTGCTTTCCACACACCGCGGCTGTTGTCTGTTTCAGCGTATTTGCCTACCACCGCTGAAGAAGAAGGCAGCAGCATTCTTAGCTGGGTAATGGCATTCAATGCCTGGTAGTAAAATGCGTTATTGATACCCTTCAATGCAGCGAGCGTACCGTTCAACGATCCGTCGCCGCCGGTTTGCACTACCTGTACAGTGGCTTCGTCGTAGGTAAAGGGCAGCTGTGTGTTCACTCTCGGGAAGTAAACAGCGCCATACTTTTTGGTTTCTATCTCACCAAAACCTGCGTCCCTGAACAGCGTAACATTATGATCAATGATGCTTTCCGCGGGGCCTATGGCAGGATCCATCCAGATATCAAAAACGGTGAAGCGGTCTTTCAGCAGGCTGCACTGATCCAGCGCCGATTTATGCAGGGTATAGTAAGAGGCTGCATCGGTAAGATTAATGGCATCCGGGAAAAGGATCAGGGTTACTTCATCGATCTTTTCCACGGCGTTCAGTCCATCGGTGAGCGACGACAATGAAATGACGCCACCGGTGCTGTAATCGCCTACAGACACGATGTAGCATGGGCCGCCGCCGTTGTTAAAGAACATCTGTAGCTGGTAAGCCATCAGGTATTTGGATGCCTTCAGCGGATCTATCACCGCTTTGATCACCGCCTGCGGCTGGGAGCTGTCGATGTTTACCGTAATGCTTTCTTCTTCCAGCTGCGAGCCACCGAAGATGCGGTTATAATCGAGCATGGAAGTAATGCGTGTTGGCACCATTACGAGGTCGCCGGGTACTTTGTTCTGGGCAAATTCCGTATAGCCTATGAAAGCCGGGATAGCTGTTTCAACAGAGGCTATGGAGGGGGGAAATTTTACGATCTCCTCGATGTAGACGCCGGGAGTTTTATATTCAGCCATATGTTTGGGGTTTTAACTGTTTTTAATTGTTGTTTGAATAGATCATATACCGGGCTTAAGGACCTTGCGGAAATATTTTTGAGAGCAGTACTACCACATCAGCATACAGGCGCTGATCCGTATCGCTGGTGAGGGAAAGCCCCCGTGGATTTGGCAGCAGCTGTTCGTAGTTCGTGATATTGTTTTCCGTAACGGGGAACAGCCGGTTGTTAAAGGAAAACGGCCAGGGCTCTTTGGTGGTACGTGCGCCGTTGGGATCTGCTACCGTAAGCAGGTTGTTGGCATGGTTACTGAACACCAGCGTTTGCCCGTATTGGGGAGAATAGCGCCAGTAGGAGCTTCTGCTCCTGAAGCGCAGTTCGTAAATGGTATGCGGTGTTTTTGTATTGTCCGGCTGCAATTTTGTTTTGAGGGTACCGTCGGGGTCGAGCATGGCGAAGCTATCGCCGGCGGTATCTGCACGAAGTTCTATGACGCCAATATTGCCGGCTTTGTACATTTCGGTGCGACTTGTATATACCAGGTGCTGCGCAGCAAAATTATTATCGCCGGTTACCGTTAAATTATACCAGCCGTCTGCCAGCAGGGAATTATCCGGTAACGGGCCGGAGAAATCCAGTCGTACCTGTGATGCACCGGAAGTAGTGAATGTACGTTGTAAAGACGTACTGCCTGCAATGCTTTCCAGCGTAGCGGTTCCGTTGGTTACCTGTACAGCAGACGGGAAGGAATACTGAAAAACAAAAGGCAGCAACAGGCGGTCGCCTTCATGTACAAAACCGTTGCCTTTGATCTTTCTCCACTGCGAAGGGTCATTGGGCGGGGCGCCTGGTTTGTTAAGATATTCCGATACATCCGCGCCTACTTTGGAAAGCTCGCCCTGTTCGTATTGCCGGGTGTTATCGTTTGCGGGCACCGGTACAGACAACGATGGAAATACTTTTGTGTTAGTGGTGTTATCGTTTGAGAAGTAGTACTGTGCGGGCAGCGTGCGGCGCATCCTTGTGCTGGTAAAGGCCAGCGCGTTTGCATTGCGGGGTACAATAGCAAAGCGGAAAGCCGCGTCCGGAGGCATTGGCACAAAGGGTGTGTAAGCAGTTGTGCTTCCCTGCATCACTTTTTTCACTTCCACGGCGCCTTTGAAACCGGTAGCAGTGGGCAGCAGCCGGAGATGATAATTCTTCATCAGCACTGCGGTAGCCGGAAGGGGTTGAATGTCCCAGTCGCGCAGCAGCCGGTACTGGTCCTGCCGCAGTTTTTCCATCAGGAAATCGGCACGTTGCTGATCGGTTGTCTGCTCAAAAAAGGAGATCCCTTTGGTATTTTGCAGATAATATTCGTGCAGCAACTGCACCTCAAACAATATCTTGTAAATAACAGACATAAAAAATTTAAGCAGTAGGGTGTTGTGTGTCTTCTATTTCCTCTATCAGCGGTACTACTCTGAGTACAGCGTTTTCCGTGATAGCAACGAGTCGCACCTTATACATCACGAAAGGGACCTGTCGTCCGCCGAGTGATGCCCAGAGGTGGTTAATCTGTTCGAATGTAAGTGTGTACAGTTCCAGTGTTAAGTCGAGTGAGCCATCGGCATTTTTAAAAGTTTTCTGCGCCTGGAAGAAGCTGATCACTGCTGATAGGCGGTGCAATGCTTCTTCGTAGTAGTCGTGCGTAGCATCGCCAAAAAGCACAGCTGTAAATAGTACATAGAGGTTGAGAAATACCGGCGGATGCTGGTACCGGGCGCGGTTATCCGGCCATGTGGTGTACGCTTTGCTGTTTTTAAGCGTGCTCTCTTCTTCTACATTCACGAGGGAAATGATCACGTTGCCATTGAAATTATTGGCATGCGTTGTTTCCAGCAAACCAATGTTTTCAACGATCACACTATTGGCAGGAAAGCCTCTGAGCGCAAAGAATGCCTGCAAATGATCACGTATCAATGTAAGCGCATTACTTATCACGAATAACGAGGGATTTGGGGTTCAGTAAATTTGGGGTTCAATTACCTGTCTCTTCTGGTCTTTCAAAACGT
>NZ_DATMTE010000644.1:0-1582 GCF_035564935.1 Chitinophaga sp.
GTCAATACAGGATCTGTATAACCAATATGGCGCCGCATCAGGCAATTTCCGGGGCTTCCTCCTATTTCCCTATCTCCCGCCAACCATCGGCACACGGTATGGCGGTGGTATGCCCGTCCAATTTGTATTGCAGGCACAAAATCTGGACAGCCTGACCGCTGTGCTGCCTAAATTTTTGGGTGCGGTACGTCAGAGCAAAAAACTGATGTTTGCCGATTCGGATCTTAAAATAAACAAACCGGAGGTAAAAATAACGATAGATCGGGAGAAGGCCGCGCTGATGGGCGTATCCATCGAAGAAGTCGCCCGTACCCTACAGCTTTCCCTTTCCGGGCAACGTTATGGGTATTTCCTACGCGACGATCGACAATATGAAGTGATCGGACAGCTGTCACGTCCTTACAGAAATGATATCAATGACTTAAATGGTATTTATGTGCATTCAACAAACGGCCAGATGATCCCGTTGAGTAACCTGATTACCACGAAAGAAGCCGTAAGCCCGGCGGCTATTTACCGATACGATCAATACACTTCCGCTACCATATCTGCCGCACCCATGCCGGGTGTAAGCCTTGCTGAGGCTATACAGGAGATCGAAAAAATAAAAGCCGATGTCTTGGGTGAAAATTTCAAGTCCTCCTTAGCTGGGCAGTCACGCGATTTCAGTGAAAGTCAAGGCAATATCACCTTCACACTGATACTGGCGCTCCTACTCATCTATATGATATTGGCCGCCCAGTTTGAAAGCCTAAGAGATCCGCTCACCATTATGCTTACCGTACCGATGGCAGTGACGGGAGCGATCCTCAGCCTACATTGGTTTGGTCAGAGCTTAAATGTGTTTAGCCAGATCGGCATCATTACACTCGTTGGACTCATCACCAAGAATGGTATTCTAATCGTTGAATTTGCCAATCACCTCAAAGATACCGGTCTTTCAAAGTATGATGCTGCGATTACTGCGGCTGAACAACGTTTTCGTCCGATATTGATGACCTCACTGGCCATGATATTCGGTGCCTTGCCTATTGCGCTGACGGCAAACAGCCGTCAGTCTCTGGGTATTGTCATTGCCGGCGGACTTGTGTTCTCCGGTATACTCACATTATTCATTATTCCGGCCGTCTACTCCTACCTGTCAAGCAATAAGCGCAGGGAAGTCATTGTTGAAGCAGATACCGAAAGCCTACATGAAAACGCAACGCACTAATTATCAATTCCAAAGTTCATTACCATGAGAAAAACAGTATATACATGTATTATCACGCTGCTGCTGTACGGGGGCAAGCTGCATGCACAGCATAAAGCGCTATCCCTGTCCGCTGCACTGGAAATCGCAGAGAAAGGAAATAGAACAGTACAGGCACAGCTATTGGAGGAAATACACGCGAAAGCACTTACAGCGGAGAGTAAAGGGGCACTGCTGCCTACCATTTCAGCAAATGTATCCTATTCCTACTACTTTGACCGACAAACAATATTTCTACCGGGTTATTTTGCCGGCACCAGTAAACCCGTGCAAGATGTAGCTGTTGGTGGGAAAAATGCATTTAACGGCATGCTGACCTTATATCAACCT
>NZ_DATMTE010000645.1:0-7442 GCF_035564935.1 Chitinophaga sp.
TTGAATATTGGTACAGGCAACAAAAGATTGGCTTTCTTGAAAAGTATAATGAAACTATTATTACATCTGAAATCGATATACACTGCTCCATTATCCTTCATTCAGAGAATACAATGAAACACCACATCATTTCCTGCTTCCATAACCTCAGCAGGTCCACCGCCGAAAAACTCAAATCTTATTAGTATTTTCATACCAATATTCCGACATGAGTATGAAAAATATTATCTATTCCTTTATTATCCTTGTTACAGCTTCCGCCTGCAGTACAAGGAATCATCGCCCCGGGCTGCCCCGGCTAACCGCTATCAGCATCCAGGGCGATCATATTCCCCGGTATACTTTCCGGTACGACCAGCAGGGCAACCTGGCCGAACTGGTATGCCACCGGCAACAGGACGACACCAGCATCAGTGCCTTCTCCTATGATCGCTCACACCGGATCACAGAAATGGTGCTATCGGACCGGGAAAATAATATCACGGAAATAAAAGAACGCGCCAAAGTGACTTCCTGGGATAACGACGGCAACATTGCCACCGTTCAGTATTTTGACGCCCGCGAACGCCTGCTGCGCGTAGCGAATATTCGCTGGAAGAACGGCGTACCCGCCGCCATGAAATATTCCGATTCCACGCAGGCCGTAAGCTGGAATTATGATTCGGAACATCCTGTCAGAAAAGACATCAGCATTGATAGTTTCGCCGGTAAAAAAGAAGACACCCTGGTTACTTTAAGAACCACGAAGTACGAATGCGATGATTCCATTAATCCATTACATCCGTTGATAAACCATCTGCTGCTCTGCCACGCGGTGTCGCCGGTGGTAAACCCTTCCCCGCAGGGTGATTTATCAGATGCCTTTTTGCACCTGAATACCCACAACCCTTTTCTTGTAAAGATCACCGAAAAAGAAAAAACCCGCTGCCAGGAACATTTGCTGGAATACGAACGCTCCACTACTGTTCAGTATGCCTACTACTACAACAGTGGCCGGCAATACCCGGCAGGTGCATGGGTACATTTACACAGCGAAGGGTTCACCAAACTGGGGAGCGATAACCATTTTGCACTGCAATATCAATACGAATAGCGCGTAATTGGTGTTTTTTCATTACCTTTTAGAAGATGAAAATCACTGACCGATTAAAGGCGATGCCGGTTACGCTGGCGTTGATCGGCATAAACGCATTGGTGTTTTTTTACACCACACTAACAGGAATGAATATATGGTGGGGCGATGGCACCCATCTGCTGCATGCCGGTGCCAATTACTGGTCTCTAACCATTGAGCAACATCAGTACTGGCGGTTATTCAGTAGTATGTTCCTCCATGCAGGGCTGGCACATCTTTTCACCAATATGCTGGGATTATTTATCGGCGGCATGTTCCTGGAACCGGTATTACGCAGTTTCCGTTATGGCCTGGCCTATGTGGTCACAGGATTAATATCCGACTATGTCAGCATCTGGTATCATAAAGGCGCAGTAGGCGTAGGAGCATCAGGAGCCATTTTTGGTATTTACGGCGTGTTCCTGGCGCTGCTAACCACTTCCCTCTTCCCAACCGAAATACGGAAGGCATTCCTCGCTTATATCGGCTTGTTTATAGCGCTGAATGTAATTGCGGCGGCTGTTTCACAAGGTGTGGATAACGCCGCACACCTGGCGGGCTTTTTAAGCGGTACCCTTACCGGGTATCTCTTCTTTTTTACATTAACCAAAGCAGACGGAGAAAGACTCACCGGCTGAGCCTCTTCCGGAATGCTAATTAGTTACATTTGTACACTCAAACGCAACAAAAAAGATGATGAATAAATTATGGTGGCTGCTGTGTGCATGCGCAATAATGATATTGAGCTGCAAAAACAAAACAGCAGACAAAACCAACACAGCTGCCAACGATTCCACACCTCCTGCCATTAATAGCATTCCGGACGATACCGTTCAGCTGGGTAATAAAACCCTTTTCGTATACTTTATCGAAAAAGCAGATTTCGATAAATTTCCGCTGGCCCCTGTTGATTCCAACGAAACAGATGTACTGGCAAAAGATTCCCTTGTAAAAAGAGAAGGCAATAAACTGACCATCCGGCTGGAAAATGGAAAACAAAGGATCATGGCCAACAATAACAGCGACGGCGAGGACTATATAGGCTATACATATGCCGGCAACTACGCATCGATCAAAAGAAAAGGCTTTTTTGTTTCCTACTACGAAGGAAGCGCCTTCGAACTGGTGAATACCCTGAATGGCGATTCCCAGGTAACCTGGTCTGCCCCGGCAATTTCACCGGATAAAAAATATATCCTCACTGCGTCAATGGACCTGGTAGCGGCTTTTGACCCAAATGGATTTCAATTGTTTTCAGTAAACGGCAACGACATAAAAGCGGCGGGAGAAGCCAGTATTGACGACTGGGGCCCTGGCCTTGTACACTGGATCAATAACAAAACCATTCTGTCTGAATACATTACCATTGATGAAGAAGGGAATACACAAATCCGCTATGTAAAAATGGTAATGCAATAACAGTATTCAGTATATTTAGAGAGAGATCAACAACATCAAATCCACGCCTCATGAAAAAACTGTTCACCGCGGGTTTATTTATGGCACTGGCTTGTTGCTATACAGCCTTTGCTACACCTTCATCAATCACTACGGCATTCCAGGCGCCCACCATGAATATAGAAGGTACCGCCAGCTCCATTGTCAGTAAACTGGATAAATCGCTGAAGCTAACAGATGCCCAGAAGCCACGGCTGCTCAATATTGTAACCAGTTACCTGCGACAAAAGGTCAATATCCAGCCCTTACAGCAAAGCAACCAAAAAGCGTATACTACCAAGATGAACAGTATGCAGAATGGATTACATGCCAAACTGAAACCGCTGCTCACCCTGTCACAATACACGGAGTTCCTGGGATTGAAGCCCAAAACCTTTGATGATACGAATGTTTTATCGCAGTTATACTACTAAACAAAAGAGCTGTTTAAAGAAACTTTAAACAGCTCTTTTGCTTGTATTTTTCTTCAGACAATAATCTGCCTGTCGCGCGCTATTACACGCCAGTTAGCCGTTACCGCATTACGTGCAGCCACATAGGCCTTTTCATATAATGCCACCGTGGGACAAATATGTTTTGGTACACCATAAAACACAGTACCCACCGGGTATAAGGAAGCATTCGATACCTTCAATACCAGGTGCTCTTCACTTTGTGACTCCGGCACGGCTTCCGGTGCATTCAGGAATTGTACCCGTGGCTGGGGATTTTCCGCTGCCACCGATTTATGGCCAAGGTCAATACAGATATGCTGATCATCAATCACTGAAATCACACGGCTGATCACGAGGGCTGCCCATTGAAAAGGTTGCTCAGGCAGGTTGGCCGCGTACCCCGCGTCCCAGAATACAAAGGTACCCGGACTACAGGTAACACCTTTCCTTGCCGCATGCACCGGGAAAGTAGGCGTGCCGCCTGCAACAATGTCCGGCTGCGGAAAACCATTATTTACAATCGCCTCCGCCAGTGCAGCAACGGGCGCATAGGCCGCATCGCAGCGTTCTTTTCGTACAGCCATATCCGTGTCATGCAGGTGACCGTCGTAGGCGTGCAGCCCTACCGGTACCACTCCCGGTAATGTATCCAGGTATTTATATAATGCCAGTGCTTCCTGCCCCGGCTTAATACCAGTGCGGTTCATGCCTGTATTCAAATCCACATACACTGGTAAACGACGCCCCTGTACAGAAAAAACCGTACTGATAGCCAGTGCGGCATCAACGTTATCAACAACACAGGAAAAAGCAGTTTGCGGATACTTTTGCACCAGCTCCAGTAAACGTACGATCTTAGGTCCTACCGGCTGATAAGCCATTAATGCATCTCCGGCGTTTATCATCCCCAGCATCTCTCCTTCCGCAATGGTGGCAAATTTAAATCTTGTTATTCCTGCTTCCATGATCAGCTGCACTACTTCGGCGATCTTACTCGTTTTTACGTGTATACGTAACCGTTGTACATCATCGATCATTGTTTTTAACAAAGAAATATTATCCTTTATCCTGTCTTCATAAATAACAATCGCCGGAGAATCAACCTGCGCTGCATTTGTAAGCTGATACCATTCCATATGGAAATATTTTAAGTTATCATTGCAACTACGTATACCCTTTCAGGTTATACGAACAAACTAAGGATCAAACACCCGATCAAACCTGTTATTGATACAATGGTTTCCATTACCGACCAGGTTTTGATTGTATCCTTCACAGTTAAGTTAAAGTATTCCTTGAACATCCAGAAACCAGCGTCATTTACATGCGAAAACATCAGGCTGCCGGCACCGGTAGCCAATACCATCAGGTTGGCATTTACACCGGAAGCAGCTATCATTGGCGCAACAATTCCGGCAGTGGTGAGGCCGGCCACCGTTGCAGATCCTATGCACACCCTGATGATGGCAGCAATACCCCAGGCAAGAACTAACGGATGCAGGTGCATATTCTGCAATGTGGCAGCAATGTAACTGCTCACTTTACTGTCGTGCAGCAATTGCGTAAGCGCACCGGAACCTCCTATTACCAGGATAATAACGGCTACATCACGCACGGCATCATCCATCACCACCATTACTTTTTTGGGGGGCATGCCTCTTCTCAATCCAAGTAAATACATGCCATTCAGTACAGCCAGCAACATCACTATTAATGGATCTCCCAGCCAGGAGGCCAACCTGAAAAGAAATGTACCTTCCGGTATCCATAATTTCATTAAAGCGGTAACTGCCAGCAAAAAGACCGGCAGCAACGCAGCAAAAAGACTTACAAACATGCCCGGCAGCTGCTCCTCAGGGATGGGAGGCGCTACAAACATTTGCCCGGGAGGATTGGTATAGTGTTTCAGGAAACGCGAAAACACCGGTCCCGCCAGGATGATAGCAGGAACTGCTACCATAAAGCCATACAACAAAGTAAGCCCCATATTTGCATGGAACTGCTGTATCAATGCAGTTGGAGAAGGATGCGGCGGCAAATATCCATGTGTAACAGATAACGATGCCAGCATAGGAATACCCAGGTATACTACCGGCAATTTTGTACGCGATGCTACTGTAAAAATCAGGGGTACCATCAACACAAAACCGATGTTATAAAATAAAGGGATACCTACTATAAAACCCGTTAACATCAGCGACCATTGCACATATCTGGGCCCGAACAGGTTCATCAAGCCGCCTGCAATTTTCTGTCCTGCCCCGCTTTCCGCTACCAGCTTTCCCAGCATACTGCCAAAAACGATAACAACAATCAGGGAGCCCAGTGTTTTACCAATACCTGTTTGAATAGACTGCGTGATGTCTGCTACGTTCATATGCAACGCCAGTCCCATCAGCAAAGACACTATAAGGAAAGAGAGGAAAGTATTTAAACGCCACCAGGCTACCAGTACTACCAGCAAAAGAATGGCCGCAATAACAATTAATAAGGGCATACAGCTGTTGTTTTACATGAACATGGAAAACAACAAGATAATAAAATATTATTCGTATCTCAAGGCAATGATAGGATCTAATTTAGAAGCCTTATAGGCAGGGTATAAACCGGAAACGAGCCCTACTGCCGCACAGATGGACACGCCCACAAAGATCCAGAACCAGGGCACAATAAAGGAGGATTTTAATAAAGCAGAAACGATATTCCCCAGGAGCATTCCCACAAATACACCGATCAATCCCCCCATCACACTGATAATGATGGATTCATACAGGAACTGGGTACGTACCACATGACTGGTAGCGCCCAACGCCTTAGTGACGCCTATTTCGCGCGTTCTTTCCGCTACAGACACCAGCATAATATTCATCAATCCAATAGCAGAACCAAACAATGTAATAAAGGCTATAACAATGGCAAAGAGGTTTACCTTTCCCAAACTTGAAAAAAGCATTTCGGCAATACTATCACTTTTGCTGATCTCAAAATTATCTTCTTCATTGATATTCAACCCGCGTATGATACGAAACAGCCCTGTAGCTTCTCCCTGGGCAGCATCCATTTGTTTAATATCCTTCACGGCCACTGCAATCTGGTAGCTGGCATTGGGGCGGTTAAATACCCTGCGGGTATTATTTACCGTGGTGATCACCACATTATCGGCGCTCATCATTTTACTGCTGCCTTTTGACGCCAGTACACCTATCACACGGTAGCGGATATCGCCCACCCGGATGGTATTGTTCACTACATTCTTTAGCTGCTTGCCAAAAAGCTTTTCCGCCACATCAACCCCAAGGATCGCCACATTCCTCCCGGATTGCACATCCAGCTGGTTAAAGTCGCGCCCCTGTGAAATTTCATAATTGGAGATCTGGAGATAGTGTTCATCACCTCCTATTACCTGTACATTGGGATTTGTTTTCTTATCATCCTTGTAAACGGTAGCAATACCGGTAGCCTGGAAAGACACGCTAACGGTAGCAGGAAACGTATAACGGTCGCGGAAAGCCACCGCCTCCTGGTAAAGGATAATTTTATTGCTGTTGGATTTCTTGACCTTTTTTATATTCTTGTTCCCTTTGGAAGCTTTCCTGTCGTCGTCCCCGATATGCACCTGCATCCCGCGGTTGCGGATAGAGAAACTGTTGGCGCCCATACTTGCAAAACTGCTGTAGATGCTACTCTTCATGCTGTCAATTGCCGTAAGGATCCCTACAAGTACGGTAATACCCAATGCAATGATAGACACAGTAAGACCTGTGCGCAACTTGTTGCTGGTTACAGAACGGTATGCCAGGGAAAAAATATCTCTTGATTGCATAATAACGGGTTACCTATAAAGTTAACGTAATATACCTATTTAATCCATTCAATTTGGGATGAACGGCGGGTAGTATAAAAGAGAAGACCGAAGCGGATGGATTAAATCGCTTCGGTCTTTCCGGTTATTTTTATAAGCTAACAGCTTTTACAGCCAGCATAATAGCAGGTTCGGGAACAGGCCCAACACCAGTACCAGGGCAATAGCCAGTACCAGGGCAGCTTTAAAGCCACCGGAAACAGCTTCCACTTCCGGTTCGCCCTGTTTAAAATACATAGCGATGATGACCCGGAAATAATAGTATACGCTGATGGCAGCGCACAATACCGCGATGATCACCAGCCATAAAATATGACCGTGTTCAATGGCTGCTGATAAAACAAAATATTTGGCAAAGAAACCGGCGGTTACCGGGATACCCGCCAGGGAGAACAGGAACACTGCTACCGCACCGGCCAGTAAAGGCTGTTTACGGGCCAGGCCGTTGAACCCTTCGAAGGTATAATCTTTCAGTTTCATCAGCACTGCAAACACGCCAATGGTAGCAATACTGTAAGCGGCAGCGTAAAGGATAATTCCCTCTGCCCCCCTGTTATTCATGGCTACCACGGCA
>NZ_DATMTE010000646.1:0-9371 GCF_035564935.1 Chitinophaga sp.
ATTCTAACCGCTCTTTTCTTTTTCAATTTAAATTTTCTACTTTTATCGCTTATCTTTTTTTGTTTGTTGTCAATAACCATTTGTTATCACTGATAGTTATTAGTTATTTGACTTCGCTCTGGTGGCCCGTTACTTTTGTACCGTAATCCACCAACCTGTAATTTTAATGGAAACCAATAAAATCCAACGTTATAAACGGATCCTTTCCGGGTCACTCGCATGCCTGCTGATACTAACACTGCTGGTAGGCTTTGAAACATTTTTTCTCTGGACACGTTACCTGCTTCCCGGAACATCGCCGGCTTTGCAGGCGGCTCCGGCTAAGGGATGGCGCCCACCAGCTATGGCTACACTTCCTCCCGGAGAAAAAGGCGCCGCTATCGTTTACGGACAAACACTGATCCGGGAAACCGCGCGATACCTGGGCCCCAAAGGAAGCGTACTGCAAATTACCAACGGGATGAACTGCCAAAACTGCCATCTGCAGGCCGGTACCAAGCCTTATGGGAACAACTATAGCTTTACGGCCGCATCGTATCCTAAATTCAGGGCCAGATCCAACAGCTCGGAAACATTGAATAAACGCATCAGCGATTGCTTCGAACGCAGTTTGAACGGCACAGCGCCCGACAGTAACAGCAGGGAAATGATGGCCATCAGGTCCTATATAGAATGGTTGGGAAGTGAAGTAACTCCCCATGAAAAGCCCGATGGCAGCGGCCTGCGTAAGCCCGCTTATTTACAACGCGCAGCCGATCCAAAGAAAGGCGCCCGTATCTATACCCAACAATGCCAGCGCTGTCATGGCGCTAATGGCGAAGGCGTGAAAAGCGCCGACGGTATTGTTTTCACTTATCCTCCCCTTTGGGGACCACAAAGCTACAATGATGCCGCAGGACTTTACCGCCTGTCTAACTTCGCCGGCTATGTGAAATATAACATGCCTTTTGGCGTAGATTACAACTCAACCGTTCTTTCTGATGAAGAAGCCTGGGACGTAGCCGCATTCATTAATTCACAACCGCGGCCACATAAAGATCAGTCGGCCGACTGGCAGGATATTAAAAGGAAACCTGTCGATTTTCCTTTTGGTCCTTATGCAGATGCTTTTTCTGCAGAACAACATAAATACGGACCATTTAAACCCATGCAACATTAATTATAATCAAAAACGTACACCATGAAAAAGTTAACGCTGCTGCTTTGCCTCTTCACCCTGTTAACTGCGCAATACGCCATGAGCCAGCACAAAACCAAATACAGGGCCATTTACCAGCTGAACAGCGATGATGATAAAGTGATCCGCAATACCCTTCGCAATATTAAAAACGCCCTGGAAGATCCCCGCTTGCAAAACAAAGTGACCATTGAGCTGGTAGCTCATGGCAGTGGTGTAACGGCCTATAAAAAAGATCATCCCTACGAATCGCTGCTGCAGGAACTGCAATCCAAAGGTGTGCTCCTGGTAGAATGCGAGAACACGCTGCGGGAAAGAAAGATCTCAAAGGAAGAATTATTTCCTTTCATTCAATACACGCCCAGCGGTAATGGTGAGTTGATTATAAAACAGGCGGAAGGCTGGAGTTACGTACACCCATAAATTATAAATGATGAAACAATTTACAACAGTGCTGATAGTAACCATACTATTGGCAGGGGCGCTTCATGCCCAGGACTTCCGTTTTGACCCGCCCTGGAACACACCACCATCCGGGGGCGTAGCCTTTACCGTACCGGGCATCGATAATGTACCCGACCTTTATGGAGATATTACAGATCCCCAGCTGGTCATCTTCTTTGCCGGTAACCAGTTTATGGTAATTGACTCGCTGATCACCGGCTTTAAAAAAACTCACCCCCAATACCAACGCATATTTGCTGAAACGCTCCCTCCGGGTATCCTGGCGCAGCAAATCATCAGCGGATCGCTGGTGCTCGGGAATCTTCGTATAGCCGTAACACCCGATATTTATACTGCCGGGAAAAGCCGTATAGATCAGCTGCGGGACAGCTTCACGGTGGTAAAAAATTATGCAGGTAACACCCTCGCCATTATGGTGCAACAGGGCAATCCTAAAAGGATCAGGGGATTGACTGACCTGGCGCGTAAAAATGTACGGGTAAGTATGCCCAATCCCGCCTGGGAAGGCATCGGCAAACGCATTGAGGAAGCCTATATAAAGTCGGGGGGCGCTGCGCTGCAACAGGCAGTAATGAAAGATAAAGTAGCCGGTGGAAGCACCTATCTTACTAAAATACATCACCGGGAAACACCGCTGCGCGTGCTCCGGCAAAAGGCGGATGCAGGCCCGGTATGGCTTACAGAGGCCCTTTACCAGCAAATGATCCATCACCCGGTAAGCATAGTAAACATACCGGAAAAGGAAAACATCAAAGCGTCTTACTGGGCCGGTATACTGAAAAGTGCACCGCATCCGCAGGCGGCTAAGGATTTCATGGGCTACCTGATGAGCCCTGCAGGGCAGGGTATTTATAAACACTTTGGCTTTACGCCGCCTGAGTTGTAAGGTAATTTTGTACTTTTAGTGCATGTTCGATTTCAGACTCAGGGTATTTCACACCGTGGCCAAACGCCTCAGCTTTACCAAAGCTGCAGAAGAATTATATATTTCACAACCGGCTGTTACCAAACATATACATGAACTGGAGCAACAGCTTGGCATGGCGCTGTTTGAAAGGATCGGCAATAAAATAAAGCTCACCCGCGCCGGGGTGCTGGTAATGCATCATGCAGAAATTATTTTTACTGATTACCGCAACCTGGAATACGATGTAAATCAGCTGAAACATATGCAGGGCGGCCTGCTGCCTATAGGCGCCAGTACTACTATTGCACAATACCAGCTTCCCCCGCTGCTGGCGAAATTCAACCAGCGGTACCCGGATGTAAAAACATCGCTTACCAGTGGAAATACCGAACAGATTGAACAGGCGTTGTTTGAAAAAAGTATACAGCTGGGTATCATTGAAGGCAGCTCCAAAAATCCGTTGTTGAAATATGTGGAGTTTGCCAAAGATGAAATTATACTGGTAGGCAACATGAAGCATCAGTATGGCAGTGGCGAGCCGCTTACCCCGGCCGAACTTAAAACTATCCCGCTGTTAATGAGGGAACACGGCTCCGGCACACTGGAAGTTATTACCGAGGAGCTGAAACGCCTGAAATTAAAGATCACAGATCTGAACGTGGCCATGTATATGGGCAGTACAGAAAGCATCAAATCATACCTGCACCATTCGCCCTGTGCAGCCTTTATTTCTTCACAGGCGGTGCAGCGCGAACTGGAGCTGGGGGAGTTCAGGGTGTTACCGGTAAAAAACTTCAAGCTGGTGCGGAAGCTCCACTTTACTTACCTGCAGGGTTTGCAGGATAAGCTTTGCCAGCTTTTCATCCGCTTTGCCAGGCAAAACATGGTGGAATAACGGTCACACGCCTACGTTATTTATTCAGCAGCTGCCAATGCAGCATTTCTCCCGGTAACTTCAGTTCTTCCATGCCAAGGTGTTGCAGCACCTTCATAGAAGCCATGTTGGTAACATCACATTCGGCAATCAGTTTTTTCACGTGGGGTTGCCGGAAAGCCCATTCCACCAATGCTGTAGCGGCTTCGCGCATATATCCTTTTTTTCGCCAGGAAGGTAACAGGGTATATCCAATTTCCACCACGCCATTTTTATCGGGGCGGCCTTTAAACCCGATATCACCAATCACCACTGCTTCTTCTTTATTTACAATGATCCACAACATCCAGGGATACGATTGTGGATCGTGCTGAAGCAATTCAATAAAATGAGGCAGCTGTTCTTTCAGGTCGGGCTGCGGCCAGTTTTCCGGGATATGCGCCTGCAGTGTTTCGCGGGCATGCGGATGGTTTAAGAATATCTCTGTTAGCAACGGCAGGCGGCAGGGATATATATGTAATCGGTCGGTATTAAGGGGCAACATATATCGGAATTTAAAGCAATTGTTCACTAATGACTACGGGCTTTTACCACAGCCGTATCCAGCACCTCGCCGGGTTGGAGTATATGAATCCTGAGCTTGTCCAGGTCTGCTGTAAGCTCCTGCAACCTTTGTGGCGTACCACTGAGTACAGGCATTGTTCCATAATGACAGGGAATCAGGTGTTTCACCTTCAGCAGGCGCGCGGCAACTGCAGCTTCCAGCGGTCCCATTGTAAAGCGGTCGCCAATAGGCAGGATGGCTATATCCGGCTCGTAAATCTCTCCAATCAGCTCCATATCTCCAAATACAGAAGTATCCCCGGAATAGTACACAGAAATATCGTCGCTCATCCACACAATAAACCCGTTGCTGGCATGCGGGTAGCCTATTTTACCATCCGGCAGATTGATATGTGCAAAATGGAAGGCGTTGGTCATGGTTACTTTTACATTCATAACAGATACGGTACCTCCTGCATTCAGCGGTTCAAACGCGTGTTCCGGTACTCCCTGTTCCTGCAAATAAAACCGTACTATAGGGTTGGCAATCACTTTGGGCGACTTTGTGCGGATGATATCCACCATTTTGCTGTCCAGGTGATCGCGGTGCCCATGTGTGATAAGGATCAGGTCTACTTTATCCGGGATTGTTAAACCGGGAGGCAAGGCCGGATTATTTGTATACCAGGGGTCAATTAATATAACATGACCTTCCGGAGTGGTGATCCTGAAACTTGCATGCGCCAGGAACTGAATCTGGGACTGCGGCGTGTTCATAGTACTGGTGCTTAATGATCTAAATATACATCTTTTGAAAAAAGACAGCGGAGATCATAAACCATGATCCCCGCTGTCTTTCTGTGCTAACACTATGATTGATAGCGGTTATTTACGTTGCAATGTGTATATAATGGCTGCACTTTTATCTTCGAAAGTAACGTTTGCCCTCCAGGTCATTACACTACCGGCGCCGGTAATTTCCATACGGTAACCTTCTGTTACATTCTTTGCCTTATCGCCACTGTACAGCTTTTTAAAGCCGAACATACTTACTCCGCCACTTTTGGTAAGCGACCAGGCAATTTTCTGGGTAACTGCGCTACAGCCGTTTTCAGTAGATGTGAGCGTGTAGGAGCCCATTGCATAGTTATCCGGCAGGATCCACTGGCTGCCAATAAAACACTTGGCATTGGCTTCATCAAATACGGTTACTTTAGCGTTATCAGGGATTCCTTCGTACTTAATATCGGTTAAAACCCAGTTACCTTTTACGGCGCCTTTATTGATGTCCTGGGTAACACCTTGTTTGGGGGAGCAGGAAGATGCAAAAACGGCAACTATTGCCATCAGTAACGCTGCAAATGAAAATTTTCTCATGGGAAATTAGTTTGTGTGTTTAAATGCCATTGTATTCAACACGCAGCTATCAAATAAGGTTTTATAACAGCCGGAATACAGGGGCAATTTCAGCATTTGCAATAAACGTACCAAATGAAAGTATTGTTACTTAGCGGATTATGGAGCGGATTGGTTTACGGAAGGGACTTTCAGCTTAAACAGGATCTCTTCCAGCATCTGCGCGCGGTGGTAGAAATGCCAGGTGCTCGCTGCCAGGGCCATGGCCGCTACTGCCAGGGCAATAAATGCGCAACGCCACCAGATGCTTACAGTTATCCGGCGGTTCCAGAATGAGTCGATAGGAATATAGGTGTGATGATGGAAATTCGTATGTTCATAGGAGTTATAACCGCTCCAGGAGCTGTCTTTCCACTCCTTTTCCGGTTTAATCCGCTGCAGCACTGCTTCTTTTATTTTCACCGGTGGCTGGGCGCCTTCCTCCATCAGTTTATTTTCTATCCGGAGTTCGGCCGCTGTAAATTCAAGGTCGAGCAACGGGTAGATACGGCGCAGGTACAGTAACTCTTCTCCTTGTTCAGGAGTGGCGAGTCCCAGCAGATAACGCTCAATAATACCGCTTTCTATATAGTTATTGATGTTCAAACTGTCCGCTTATGTTAACCAAGGCTACAAAATATAAATAATAAATCACATATCTATAGATACGTTATATCCCCATCTGTCGGATTCTCAAAATTGTAAAATCTTTAAAATAACGATAATCCGGATGGAAAATTATAATAAGGGGCCTTCTACCTGTTCCTGCCGGATCATCTGGTGCAGGTTATCGCTACGTTGCTCCTGCGACATACGGTATTTGAGATAATAGAAAATAGCGAGGAAAAGGAACACCTTGGACATAATAAAGAAGATAATGAAGAAGATCTTCCACCAGCGGTGAACAATGATGTGGCTGCCATCTTTTGGCTGGATATTGATGAAAGTGTAATTGGAAGAGGGGTCTGAATAACCATGTCCTTCTTCCCACCGGATTTTCTGCAGCACCCGTTCGCGTATTTCCACGGGAGGCATGGCAGGCTCATCAAACGCGGCTCTTTCCAGGCGACGTTCAACAAATTCGACTTCTGTATCCAGTTCCGGATACAGCCTTCTCATGTGCTGCAGCTCTTCTACTTCTTCCTCAGAAGCCAGACCCAGCACGAAGGACTCGATAATACCGCTTTCTATGTAAAATTTTAGTTCCAAGTCTCTTTTAAGAATTGTCTGAAAGACTTCATTGCTTCTTTCAGGATTTCATTTATTTGCGCTTCCGGCAGTGCCAGTAAGCGGGCTATCGTTGTGATTGATAATCCTTTAAAATAACTAAGCCGGAACACCTGTTGTTGATCGGCTGGCAGTATCAGATAAAACTGCTGTAGTATGCCTTCTTCCTGCTTCATCAGCTCCGTACCGGTTAATGCGGTTTCCGGCAGGGCTTCTTTAATGGCTAATTCTCTCGTTTTACGCAGCAACCAGGTAAACAATGTCCGGTGGCCTGAGACCTGGAAAGTTCCAATATGCTGGAACGACCAGTGAAAAACTTTTACAATTACTTCGTTGGCCCGCTCTTTTACAGGCACGAGCTGTAATATAATATTGTAAAGGGCCCCGGCGTATCGGTCGTATAACAACTCTTTTGCCGCAGGATCTCCTATTATTAACCGCTCAATGAGCATTTGCTCACTTATATGTGCCAAATCTCGCCGCAAAGAAGCTGTGTACCAGGTTTAGAATGCTAATATATAGAAATAAAACTGGGTGTACGTCATAACATCTATATGAATTTATCAACATATTCAGCTAAAATGGATAACTATTGCCGCAAATCCAGCCTGTACAGCCAGTATTGCTGTCCAAATAAAGGCGCCAGTTCCTTTATTTGCAGAAACCCAAACTGTTCGTACAGATGCCTGGCATCCGGCATAATAGTACTGGCATACAGCCCAGGTATATGCTCCGCTCCCGCCCGGGCTTCCTTAATGCACATTTCCATCAGGTGGCGGGCTATTGCCCTGCCGCGGTAAGCCGGATGTACACCCAGCCGGCGGATATAGGCTTGGTTAGCGGGGTAAACCGGGGAAAGCACCGTTGCAAAACTAGTTATAGCTGGCCAGCGATAATTCCCGGATGGCAACAGCATCCGAAACAGTGGCTTTCCTGTAAATCAGTGTATCCATAACCGTTATTTAACCACCGCTGCTCCAACAATTTCCGGGGCCATGTTGTTGAAAGTTATCAACACAGGAAAGTTTAAAATTACAATATGATAATACTCATATTTATTTTTTTTACTGCACGATAATTTTGGAGAAAATCATTACTGCATGTCTTACACATCAATTACAGCCGCCGCACAACTGATCCAATCCGGCCACACCGTATTCATCCACACCGCAGCCGCCACTCCGCGGGAACTGGTGAATGCCATGACCGCCCGCAGTCATGAGCTGAAAAAAGTACGCCTGGTGAGCATCCACACCGAATGGGAAGCCCCATATGCCAGCCCCGAACATGCGCATGCTTTTGAAATAGATGCCTTCTTCGTAGGCAAAAATATCCGGCAGGCGGTAAATGAAGGCAGGGCCAATTATGTACCCATGTTCCTCAGCGAAATTCCCAGGTATTTCCGCACCTGTGAACAGCCCATAGATGTAGCGCTCATCTCCGTTTCCCCACCGGATAAAAATGGCTATTGTACCCTCGGCGTATCCTGCGATGTTTCCAAGGCAGCTGTAGATACCGCTAAAATTATCATTGCAGAAGTAAACCCACAGATGCCGCGTGTGCTGGGCGATGGCGTTATTCATATTTCCAGGATCAACGCAGCGGTAGAGGTAAACTATCCCATCTACTCACAAACCATCCGGCCATCCACCCACACAGAATTATCTATAGGCCGTCATGTTGCCTCCCTGATAGACGACGGGGCTACCTTGCAGATGGGCATAGGCGGCATCCCAAACGCTGTGCTGCAGTGCCTTTCCAATCATAAAGACCTTGGCATACACACAGAAATGTTTTCCGATGGCATCATCGACCTGGTACAAAAAGGGGTGATCACAGGTAAGTACAAAGCGGTACACCCCGGCCTGCTTATTTCCAGCTTTGCCATTGGCAGCCAGCGGCTGTACGATTTTATGGATACCAATCTCATCATGCGGCTCATGGATGTGGAATACGTGAACAACCCTACCATCATCCGCAAAAACCCAAGGGTAACCGCCATTAACAGCGCCATAGAGATCGATATCTTTGGCCAGGTATGTGCTGACTCAATTGGGTTCAGGCAATACAGTGGTGTAGGCGGACAAATGGACTTCATGCGGGGAGCCGCTCTTTCTGAAGGAGGCAAACCCATTATTGCTATTCCTTCCACTACTTCCAAAGGCCTTTCGCGCATTGTATCACAGCTGCAACCCGGCGCCAGTGTGGTTACCACCAGGGCTCACGTACATTATGTAGTTACGGAATACGGCGTAGCCCATCTGCGGGGGAAAAACCTCCGCCAAAGAGCACAGGCTCTCATTAATATCGCCCATCCGGATCACCGGGAAGCGCTGGAAAAGAACGCTTTTGAGATATTCAAGGTATTCGGATAAATACCGGCGTATGAAAAGGTTACTATCAGGCGTGCTGCTTTGTATCATCACGGCAACGGCATCCGCACAGATCACACAGGATGCCGTTAAACAACTAAGGATATACGAAGATGATGACTTCTTTAATGTATGGGGACGGGGAACAGATCGTGGCTACAGCAACGGCAGCAGCGGAGGTTATCTTTATATAAAAAAAAAGAAATCGGTATTCCTTGATAAATGGATACTCCCCGCAGCGGGCAGCAATGCCATTAATGTATTTGAATGGGATCTTATGCAAGTCATGATCACGCCCAACGAGATTGCCGATACCAGCTATATTCCCAAAGATTTTTACTACGCAGGCGCCCTGTACGCCACCCACGGACTTACTTCCTATAACCCGGGAAAAAAATACAGCTTCCACTC
>NZ_DATMTE010000647.1:0-16107 GCF_035564935.1 Chitinophaga sp.
TAGTCATGTGGCAGTATGCAAAAACAGGGATACGGGATTTTTAATGGAACTAAGCAATATCATTATGATTATTAAATCGGCAGAATATCTTATCAGCAGCCCCGGTTGGGAAAAATGTCCCAACCCTGTATGGCCGGAATACGCATTCATCGGCCGTTCTAACGTTGGTAAATCTTCGTTGATCAATATACTGGCTAACAATGAAAAACTGGCCAAAACTTCCGGAACTCCCGGTAAAACGCAAATGATCAATCATTTTGTTATCAATAACGCCTGGTACCTGGTAGATCTGCCAGGCTACGGATTTGCCAAAAGAAGCATGTCGCAGCGCCGCCAGTGGGAACAGATGATCGAAAATTACCTGCGCAAACGGCCTAACCTCGTCAGCGTATTTGTATTGATCGACAGCCGTCACCAGCCACAGAAAATTGATATCGATTTTATTAACCAGCTGGGTGAATGGAACATACCGTTCAGCCTTGTATTCACCAAAGCAGATAAAAGCACCCAGGCGGAAGTTAGCAAAAACGTAAAAGCCTTCCTCAATAAAATGAGGGAAACCTGGCAGTTCCTCCCGCCCAACTTCATTACTTCCACTGTAAAGAAAACCGGCAGGGATGCTATTCTCACCTATATCGATGAACTGAATGCGCAGTTCCGGGCCATCGCTTAGTAATGCTTTCTTATATGCTCATTATAGTTACCCCGGCATTCCGGGGTAATTTTTTATATTTATTTGTTTATCTCGGTCAGTGATGGTATTTTTTGCATAAATACTTGTTGGAATGCCGGATACCACAGATGAAATACTGTGTAAAAAGATAATAGAGCAGGATGAAGATGCCTTCCGGGTACTGTACGAAAAATACAGGGATCACATATATGGCTACACCATGAAGCTCTGCGGCCTGCCGGAAGTAGCATCCGACGCTGTTCAGGAAGTATTTATGAAGATATGGGTAAAAAAAGATACCCTGAACCCGGAACTGTCTATCAGATCTTACCTCTATACTGCCACCCGCAACTATGTATTTGATTACCTGAGAAAAGCCGTGCATGACCAGAAATTCCGTGAATATTTTCTGCAGATGTATACAGAAGATACCGGCGTTATGGACGATATTCTTTACACCAGGCAACTGGAAGTTATTAAAATGAATGCCATTGCCCAACTGCCGGCCCAGCGTCAGCTGATTTTCAGAATGAGCAAAGTACAGGGCTGGTCCAACCAGGAAATAGCAGATCAGCTGGGCATTTCCGTAAACACTGTCAGGGATCAGCTGGTAAAAGCCTCCCGCTTTGTAAGACACTACCTTTATCAGCATGCCGATATATCAATTATTATTACTGCCTTTTGCCATATCATCCGTTTCTGAAAAAATATTTTCAGGAACAATCGTCTTTTAATTCCGCCCGAACGTATTAGTGTCATGTCAATGGTGAATAATGGAAGATAGTAAAGAAAAGATCAGGGCGCTCTTCATTAAATTAACAAAGAGAGAATGTACCAGGGAAGAGCGGAAGGAGCTCATTGCCTGGTTACAGGAAAACCCTGCGCCGGAATATTTGCCGGAAGTGGAAGACTTACTGCAGCAGGAAAACTGGCCGGTAATGCCCGCAGAAATGGCCGGTCAGGTTTTTACCGCTATCATGCAGCAAACATCATCTAAACCGGTGATCCCGTTGTGGAAAAGAACCGCTTTCAGAGTAGCGGCAGCCCTGCTGCCGCTTGTGGGCCTGGCATCCCTGGTATTGTTCTTTTACAATGGTAAAAATGATAAACGCCATTTTGTTAATAACACCCGCCAGGTACAAACCATAAGGCTGGAAGATGGCACGGTGATCAGCCTGAACCAACGCAGCAGCCTTATCGTAAGCACATCTCCCCGTAAAAATAACCGGAGGGAAGTATGGCTGAAAGGAGAAGCATTCTTTACGGTGATCCACCGGGCAGGCAATCCCTTTGTAGTACACGTTGCCAACGGTATCGACATAAATGTACTGGGCACTGCCTTTAATGTGAACAGCATGGATAATAATGCTGTAGTAGTGCTGAACGAAGGATGCGTAAAAGTTAACACCAGCACAGGAGATGCACTGCTGCTGCATCCCGGCGAAATGGCTGATTACAGCGCGGGTACCAAAATGCTCACCAGGTTGAAAGTAGATACCCTCTTCCAAACATCCTGGAGGTACAACCTGATGGCATTCAAAGGTGAATCATTGAAAACAGTGATGCAAAAACTCGGTGAACAATATGATTATGAAATAGTATTTGATCAGGAAGAAACAGAAGAACTGCTGTTTACAGGTTATTTACCGTCTGATAACCTGGAACAGGCCATTGCTACAATAGAACAATCGTTTAATCTAAAATTCATTTTACAACACAAGATCATCCGTGTAAGCAACAAAAAAATCCTTTAGAGACAACCAAAACTTAGTTATGAAAAGAGTTAAATCAATCAGTACCCTACTGATAATGGTCACTGCTATGCTATGCTGTTTGCAATGGTCAGAAGCCCAGAAATTAAAAGCAGCCGCCCGTGAAAACAAAGTAACCGCTGTGCCGCTTATTGCCGTGATCAATGAACTGGAAGCAAAGTTTGATGTACGCTTCAGTTACAACACCAACCTGCTAAAGGGAAAGAATGTTCTCCTGCAAAACATAAATATCTTCCAGGCAGATAATATCGAAAGTAGTCTCAATAAATGCATGGCGCCGCTTGGATTAGTATGCAGGAAAATCAACGGAAAGCTTTACGTGGTAAAAGCGGAAGATGCCGCCGATGCGAGATCTGTACAGCTTGCAGCTATTAACACCGCACCACTGCAAAACATCAAAGGCTCGGTAAAAGATTCTCTTGGTAATGCATTACCAGGTGTTATTGTACAGGTGAAAGGCGCTTCCAAAGCAGTGGTAACAGATAAAGACGGCAATTTCTCCATCGATAACGTAAAAGATGGTGATGTGCTGCTATTCAGCTTCATCGGCTATACGTCAAAAGAATACACCATCAAAGGAGAGCAAACCATTAATATTATACTCAGCGATCAGGCTATCGCTATAGACCAGGTGGTGGTTACGGCACTCGGTATCAAACGGCAGGAAAAAGCCCTGGGATATGCCGTGCAAAGGGTGAAAGGAGAAGCCGTACAAACCGTGAAAGGGGTAGATATGGCTACTTCGCTCACCGGCCAGGTAGCAGGTCTTGTGATCAAAAACTCTACAGAGTTTTTTGCTAAACCCACTATTGAATTAAGAGGCGAAGGTACCTTACTGGTAATAGACGGGGTTCCTTACGGGAATATGACCTTACGCGATATTCCTACAGATGATATAGAAAGTCTCGATATCCTCAAAGGACCAACTGCATCCGCCTTATACGGCTCCAGGGCAGCCGGCGGCGTGATCCTCATCACTACCAAAAAAGGAACCGGTACAGGATTATCTGTAAACCTGAACAGCAATACCATGTTCCAGAGCGGCTTCCTGGCCATGCCCAAAACGCAGACCTCATACGGCCGTGGCCAGAATGGAAAAATTGATAACGATTACGTTTGGGGCCCAAAACTGGATGCAGGAAATACGGCAAGAGACTGGAACCCCGTTACCAAACAGTTTGAAGATAACATGCCGCTAAATTCCGTAGGTAAAAATAACCTGAAGAATTTTATGGAACTGGGCATTATTACCAACAACAATATCAATGTATCCCAAAGCGGGAAATACGGCAGCTTCCGCGCTTCCCTGAATCACATCTACAATAAAGGACAGTTCCCCAATGCCAAACTGAATATGTACAATTTTACATTGGGAGGAGAACTGAAAGCATCAGAAAAATTTAACCTCGAAGGCCATATGGGCGTAAGCAAACGGATGGCCCCACAGGTATGGGGTACCGGCTATGGTAACCAGGGATATATTTACCAGCTCACCATGTGGACAGGCCCCGAATATGATATCCGCCAGTACCGCGATTACTGGAAAACACCCAATCAAACGCAGAACTGGATGTACACCAACTGGTACGATAATCCCTACCTTATTGCCTATGAAAAACTGGATGCCGTTGAACAAAATACCACCAACGCAAGTCTTACTGCCAATTATAAATTCACCCCGGACCTGAACTTACTGGTACGTATCGGCTACGATGTTTACAACAACAAAGAAACCTTTACCAATCCAACCGCCAATATCTACTCTACCCGTGGCGGATGGAATGCACGGGGATTATACAGCATCAATAATACCTGGGGCTGGAGCACCAACGATGATGCCATGCTTAGCTACAGCAAAAAAGCGGGCGACTGGAACTTCGAAGCAATGGTGGGTGGAACCATTTATTACTGGGTGGATGAAGGACTGAAAGCCACCACCAAGAACGGGTTAACAAGTCCTACTTTCTTTTCACTCAATGGCTCTGTTGAACCGCCTACCTTCACACCCGCGTATAGCAGCCGGCAGGTGAACAGTTTGTATGGAAGAGCAGCCGTAAGCTGGCGGAATACCGTGTTTATTGACGCTACAGGGCGTAACGACTGGAACTCCGCACAGCCCGAAGAGAACAGGGCTTATTTTTATCCGTCCGTTGGTTCCAGTGTAGTATTGTCTGAATTATTTAAGATGCCTGCATTTACTGACATGTGGAAAATACGCGGCTCCTGGGCTACCTTTAAAACCCCGGCGGGTGTATATGATATCAACCGCTTGTATTCCACTACCACCGGCGCATGGAACGGCGCAAATGCTGCCAGTTATCCCGGCAGCCTGCTGGGCGTTAACCTGCTGCCCAGCTCACAACGTACCTGGGAAATCGGTACTGCCGCTTACCTGTTTAAAAAACGTTTGAATATAGATGTTGCCTACTTTAATAAATACTACTACAACCAGCAAACTTCCGCTTCTATTCCCAGTTCTTCAGGGTTTCTCACTACACTAATAAATACTTCCCAAACCTATGTAAGGAAGGGTTTGGAAATTACGGTTGGCGGAACGGTGATGAAGAAGAAAGATTTTCAATGGTTATCTACCATTAACTGGTCTAACCAACATCGTTATTATGTAGAACTCGATCCCGTATACTCTGCACAAAGCCCCTGGGTGAAGAAAAAGGGAAGGCTCGATAATTATATTGACTATTACTGGTTGAGAGATCCGGATGGTAATGTGATACATAACAGCGGTTATCCTGTGGAAAGTGATTACACAAAAAATTATGGTCATACTGATCCTGATTTCAGCTTCGGTTTTATCAACACCTTCTCCTATAAAAATTTCACTGCATCACTCAATATCGATGGTCGCGTTGGCGGACTGATGTACAACTACATCTACGACAAAATGTGGGATTCCGGTACCAATCCTGAATCCGATAACCAGTACCGTTATGATGAGGTAGTAAATGGTCTTACCAATTATGTAGGGCAAGGGGTAAAGGTTACTTCAGGCAGTGTGACGTACGATAACTTCGGCAATATTACCAGTGATACACGCAAATATGCGGTGAACGATACAAAAGTATCTTACCAGAATTATGCGCAAAACTTCAGGGGTGGAGATTATGGCGTGCAAAAGAAAACCTTTGTAAAAGTGCGTGAAATATCTGTTGGATACAGGTTTCCTGCCACCATGCTGGCGAAGAGCGGTATAAAGAACGCAGCTGTTTCCCTCACTGCACAGAACCTGTTCCTGTTCACCGCTTTCAAATTTTCAGACCCCGATGTAGATGATGAAAACCTGAACTCACCATCGCAACGGATGCTGGGCATTAATTTCAAAGTAGGGTTCTGATATCTTTCAACATCAAAAAAAATCTCATGAAAAAGAAATATATACTGGCAGTATCCCTTACAGTTGCACTGGCTGCAGGCTGCTCCAAATTCGACAAGATCAATACCAACCCGAATAAAACTACACAGGTGAGCTCAGCTATGCTGGCTACCAATATGATCCTGAGTATTACCCGGTCGGATATCAGTACCACCAAAAGCTTTATGCAGCCATACCTGCTGGGCAAGTATCTTACATGGGGAGAAGGGCAGGAGAGCTTCCAGTATAACAGGCTGGGCAGAACCAATTTTGACAGGATTGCTTTGCTGCGTAATGTACCTCCTATGATAGGCTATGCACCGGACGAACAACTCCGGAAATCCTATAGTGCGCTGGGACATTTTATCAGGGCCTGGCAATTTTTTCAAACCACTATACAGGTAGGCGATATTCCTTATTCGCAGGCCGTGAAAGGAGAATCAGAGAACCTGATTCAACCCGGGTATGATACGCAGAAAGCCGTGTTCCTGGGCATACTGAATGAGCTGGATAGCGCCAACCTGCTTTTTGCAGAAGGGAAAGACTTTACCGGCGATCCTGTTTATAACGGCAAAATAGACAACTGGCGCAGGCTCACTAACAGCTTCGAACTACACGTGCTGATAAACCTGTACAGGAAAACAGCTGATGCTGATCTGAAAGTGACAGACCGGTTTAAAGATATAGTAGCCAACAGGCCGCTGATGCGTTCTTATGCAGATAATTTTGCGCTTACCTATACTGCTGCAGCCGGGCAAAATTATCCCTGGTCCGATGTGCCGGCAGGTTCAGGTAACTCTTTCGTAAAATCCAATTACACGATGCTCACGGCCACGCTGATAGACCCGCTGAAGGGGTTGCACGACCGCCGTTTATTTTATTATGCTAAACCTTCGCCCGTTAGAATTGCAGCTGGAAAAACGGCAGATGATTATGATGCATATACAGGTGCAGAGCCGTCTGATGCGTTTCCTGCATTGCAGTCTATCCGCCTGTCGAAAGATTATTCCGATCTGAACAACCGCTATGTGAACCTGGTAAATGCCGAACCGGTGAGTGTTTTTAGCTATTCTGAATTACAGTTTGTATTGGCAGAAGCAACCCTGCGTGGTTGGATCACCGGTACGCCGGCGCAGAATTATTATGCCGCAGGTATCACTAATTCAATGAAATTTACCGCAGCATATACACCGGATATAGAGGACTATCATCACAATATGAAAATAGACGACAGCTATATTCAGGGCTATGTAGCATCAGTGGCGCTTACAGGTAGTATGCAGCAGCAGTTGTCGCAGATCATTACACAAAAATACCTCGCAGGGTTCCTGCAGGGCGCCAACTACAATGCCTGGTACGAGCAAAGGAGAACAGGTTATCCCGTATTTAAACTGAATGCTACTACCAACCTGAACACGCCTGCCACGCAGTTTCCCGTAAGGTGGTTGTATCCTGATAATGAACTGAGCTATAATAATGCAAATCTAAATGATGCTATCCAGCGGCAGTTCAGCGGCAGTGATAATGTGAACAGTGTAATGTGGCTGCTAAAAGATTAAAGCAAAAACGGGGATAAAAGCGATATTCGTTTTCGTCCCCGTTCTTAACCATAATTTTTACTGTTAGTAAGCCAACTTACCATAAGTCATGACGCAGGCGTCTGAAAGGTTGGGAGTAAGAATGATGGCATCGGTGGTGAAAGTGACGAAAAATTGGTCGCTTTTCCCGATCGTCAGCACAGTTTGGTTGTTAACCTGTTTAATATGAAACGTATCGGCATTTTCTTTTACGTCATTGACAAATAACGCGTATTGATTGCCGTGGAAAACTATTTCCTGCTTATTGGTTACAGGAGCGCCCTGCCCGCTGAAACATCCTTCCACTTTTGCCAGCCGCCATTTCCCTTCTACAGAGGTGAGCAGGGGAGCATCTTTCTTTTTACAGGCAAAAAAAACAGGTAATAAAAAAAGGACAGTGAGGGAATGATAACATTTCATGATAGGAGATTTGGGTGTTATTAATACAATCATCCATTGAATGTGTGATCAGTTAAATATCTTATTGTTGATGATAGTTTGATTGATTTTTCTTTCGAATTCAATGAAGTAGGCAGGAACTGATCCAAGCGGTATATCCAAATAGATGGCGGTGGTATCTGCCGGATTTTTTTCTACATAGATGAATGCCTGATAGCCAGCATCTAATGCCCCACGCGATGAGTAAGTATTGGGATCGGCCTTTATGGCTGCCCGGGGAAAGCTGCTGAGATAAGGCTTCAGGCTGTCCTGTACATTAGCGGGCAATTTCCTTGTGCTTTTTTCATTATTTTTTTGGGTGATAACGTAGCTCCCGTCTGCAGTGATTTGCAGCGTTTTGCTTTCCACATTGGGAATGCTTCCGCCACCGGTGAATACAAACAGCGAGGTGGTGTCGGGAGGAGTTTCTATTTTATCTTTTTTGCAGGAGAGCACGCAGAGAGATGCCAGCAGCAATACCGCCGCAAAAGATTTTGGTAGTGTCATACTAAAAAGGTGTTTTATCGAATGTATAGCGTAGAAACCGGGAAAAAGTTACAGCGGAAGGAGGGGATTGTATAGCTTGATAAGGGGAGAAAACGCCACCTGACGTGGTAGCACGTCAAAAAATATCTGAGAGAGGTACAAAAACGGGGCGCCTTAGTTCACTATCTTATTGGCGCAGCTGCTGCTGGCAAAGGCTTCGGGTTTGGCTTTAAAGGCAAAGCCCATACCCAGGATATAGCCCATTGCTTCCCGCAACGCCAGGTTGCTTTTGAACTGAGGGTTGGTATTGATGTCTGCGTGTACTTCCATGTCTACATCATATTCAGTAAACAGGTCGCACAGTTCATACGCAATTTCAATACTCTTCGCTACTTCTACCAGCATGCGCTCTTTGATAGAATAGCGGTCCTTGGTTTTTTCATTGTGAATAAACATAAATCCGCCGTGACCTTCCCGCAGGAATACAATCACCGTAGCAAATTCCGTATCTACTCCTTTTACCTGGGAATCAGTGCCGATGCACACTTTCAGCCGGAACCCCTTTGCGGTTTCACGGACGATAGCTTGTCGTACTTCTTCCTTTACCGGAAGGTGGATAACCTCTCCATTAAATCTTCTCCATTGCATACATGTATATATTAAGGGTGAACATGCGTAATTGGGTATGCTATAATGCCTGCCTGCTGAAGTAATGCCATGCGCTAATTGGGTCAACAATATGGGATGCGTTCATTGGGGGATAACAGCAATATGTACGAATATACGAAAAAGCTGTTAGCAATAGCCAACAGCTGTATATTAAAAAAATAAGAAGATCCGGAGGGGAAGGAAGGCTAGAACTGTCCCGTGCTAAGCATTACAAGGGTACATGCCTCCACTGGCTGGATATTATGCTGCCGGGCAATATCTTCCAGCTCGGGATTTTCTGCACCGGGGTTGAAGATAATGCGGCGGGGCTGCAACTGCAGTATATAGTCGTAATAAGCTTTCTGCGCCACCGGGTTCAGGTACATGGTTACCGTATCTACTTTTTCAAGCGGCGGATGTTCGGTGATCACCGGTGTATCGTCAATGGCAGCTGCACGTTTTCCGATCGCTATTACCGGGTGGCCTTTGGCCTTCAGCCGGTTCACTGCCAGGTAGCTGTATCTTTCCGGGTTAGGCGATGCGCCCAGTACCACGGTGAGCTTTTTATCATTATTGGTTTCCATACTGCTAATTTACGGAATTTGGCGCAGGTGGTAAGCGCTCCGGGCTTTGGCAGCGGAAACGCCATGATGCCTGTTTTCGTGTAGGCGGGGAGGTAGTTACCTGGAAGAAATTGTACCTGTCTGTCTGGATGTGTAATATCTACCGCGCAAATCACCGTCAGTACTACCTGGATAACCGTCTGCTATGTAAAACAGTTTCATTTGGTATTCCTGATTTTCAGGAAAAATAAAAGGTGTCCCAAAAACTTATTTGATCAGCTTTATGAGGCTGCTATAAAACCAGCTTTCTTCTGATTTGATAAATGCGCCGATGGTTTTATCTGTTTGCTGGGCGAATTTTGTGATATTGGAGATAGAATCCTTGAAGGCTTTCATCTCTTTGTCTTTAGGATCGCCCTCTGCCTGCTGCAGCTGTAACAGTACTTTCATGATAGGGTCCAGCTCCCGTTTCTTTCTTTCACGGGCTATATAGGTGGCTACTTTCCAGATATCTTTCTCTGCTACAAAAAACTCTTTTCTTTCTCCCGGGATCAGGATACGTTCCACCAGTCCCCAGTTAATAAGCTCCCGCACATTCATATTGGTATTTCCGCGGGAAATGTTCAGTTCCTCCATGATATCATCGGCACTCAAGGGATCAGGCATTACCAGCAACAAAGCGTGGATCTGGGCCATTGTACGGTTAATGCCCCACTGGGCGCCCAAAGAGCCCCATGTTTGGATAAACTGCGCTTTTGCTTCCACTAAATTCATGTAGGTCGTTATTTTATAGCGTTTGAAGGTTTACAAGGTCAAATGTATACCAGGTTTTTGAACTTTCAAAATCTAATGAAACATTTTACCCGCGAATGACGGGAGGGTCCGGCGATATTGCCGGTTGTCCGGCGCACAAAAAAGGCGGAGCATTTGCTCCGCCTTTCGTATAGCTATTACAATTTTTTATACCAGCATGGTTACCGGGTTTTCCAGGAAACCTTTCAGGGTAGCCAGGAACCGGGCGCCTACAGCTCCGTCCACACTTCTGTGGTCGCAGCTCAGGGTCAGCTTCATGATGTTGGCAGTTTTTATCTGGCCCTTTTCTACTATCGCAGTTTCTACGATATTACCAACCGCGAGGATCGCTGAATCCGGCGGGTTAATGATGGCGGTAAATTCATCGATGCCCAGCATACCCAGGTTGGAAACGCTGAAGGTATTACCGCTGAACTCCTGTGGCTGCAGTTTCTTATTTTTCGCTTTATCGTACAGGCCTTTCGCATCACTGGCAATCTGGCTCAGTGTTTTCTGATCTGCAAAGCGGATCACCGGTACTATCAAACCTTCTTCAATGGCTACCGCTGAACCGATGTGTATGTGCTGGTTCTCGCGGATGAAGTCGCCCATCCAGCTGCTGTTCACAGCTGGATGCTGACGCAGCGCCATGGCCGAAGCCTTGATCACCATATCATTGAAGGAAATCTTAACAGGGGAAATTTCGTTGATGGATTTGCGTGCTTCTATCGCCTTATCCATATTCACATCTATTTTCAGGTAGAAGTGAGGTGCATTGAATTTGCTTTCGCTGAGGCGTCTGGCAATCGTCTGGCGCATTTTGGTCAGCGGAATATCTTTGAAGCCTTCCTGGCCGGCAGGTACAAACGCAGGCGCAGCTGGCGCTGTACCGCTTTGTGCTGCAGGAGCCGCTTTGGCTGCAGGAACATAGCTGTCCACATCTTTCTTGATGATACGGCCACCGTCGCCGGAACCCGGAACCTGGCTGATATCAATGCCTTTTTCTTCTGCCAGTTTCTTTGCCAGCGGAGATGCTTTCACCCGGCCATCAGTGCTGGTGGCGGTTGCAGCAGGAGCCTGGTCTGGCGCCGGAGCAGGAGTTCCGTTCTGGGAAGGAGCCGCAGCAGATGATGCAGCTGGTGCCGGAGCAGCACCTTCAGCCGCCAGGATCGCGTCTACATTAGTACCCGCTTTACCCACAATGGCTATGATACCATTCACTTTGGCAGCTTCGCCTTCTTTTACGCCTATATATAATAAGGTGCCGTCGGCATAGCCCATTACTTCCATGGTTGCCTTATCGGTTTCCACTTCAGCCAGCACATCATCACCTTTCACAACGTCGCCTACTTTTTTATTCCAGGCAACTATTTTACCTTCTGTCATGGTGTCGCTGAGGAGCGGCATCCGGATAACAGTAGCATTTTTCAGCGCTTCTTTTGTTGCAGCATCATCAGCCGGCGCGGCAGCGGCCGGAGCAGCCTGTGGAGCAGGTGCCGGTGCGGCAGCAGCGGGTGCAGGAGCAGCAGCATCTTTTTTACCTTCGCCTTCCAGCAGGGAGCTGTAATCTTCTCCCGGTTTACCTACAATGGCAATGATCCCGTTTACTTTAGCTGCTTTCCCTTTTTCAACACCTATATAAAGGAGGGTTCCTTCTACATAACCCATCACTTCCATAGTGGCCTTGTCTGTTTCCACTTCAGCTATAACGTCGTCTGCCTTTACTGTATCGCCCACCTTTTTATGCCATTCCGCAATCACCCCTTCCGTCATCGTATCACTCAAAAGGGGCATTCTGATAACTTCTGCCATAGTGCTTTATTCAAAATTTTGTTCAAACCTACATGTTTTTGCGCAAAAACGCAAAGAAGGAATTGTAAACTGTTTAAAAATGTCTGTCTATCGTTAATATTTAATCAGCGTATGTACGCTAGAAATCCAATTCCATGTTGAGCCGGTCTTTCAGCTCTTTTACCAACGGGTATTTCTCGGCCATCTGCTGGAACTGTTCCCGGCTGGAAAGTGGCGCCGGGCCAATATCCTGTACTTGCTGGCTTTCATCCAGCTGCAGGGTTAGCACAATGGTGGGGTTGTTGAATTTCTTCTTCAGGAACTCCGCAATTACCAGCTTTTCTTCTTCCATAAACCGGAACTGTACAATGTTCCGGCTTACTATTCCTACCTCGGCAGTACCCAGCAGTTTCAGCTGAGCCAGCTGCAAATTGCTTACCACCGTCATTTTGTTGGCCTGCCGGTACAGATCTATAAATTCTTCCCAGTACACATGGATGGCTCCCATGGTAAGCGGGGTGGATTGTACCTGGGTAGTGACCTGCTGTTTGGCTGCCATCGCCTCTTTCATGGCGGCAAGCCCGGTCAGTTTGCCGGCAGGCGCCGTGGCGGCGGTTGTACCGGAAGCGCTGGCAACAGGGGAGGCCACTGTTGTGGAAGCCGGTGTGGCGGCTGTTCCCGCCGGATTGGGTACAGGGGTAGTGGCCGCAGGCGCCATGGCAGCTCCCGTACTTCCGTTGGAAGAAGATGTGGCGGGTGCAGGGGCCATTGTGGGTGTTGCCGGTGGCGATGGCGGTGCTGGTGCAACCGGCGCGGTTGGAATGTGCACCGTTTGAACCGGCGCCGATTGAACTGGTACCGTTTGAACCGGTGTATGCTGTACCGGCGCTGCCGCCGGCATGTCTACGGTTAAACGGGGCCCTGCTGCAATACTTTCTGTAGTGGCGGGATTACCGGTAATGGTTTTGGCGGTTACCGGCTGGGCAGCCGGCGCACGCAGTTTTTGCGGCGGAGAGCCATCAGCTACCAGCTTTTTTTTTGATACTTCCCCGTTGCTGTCGTCACTCACCAATGTTACCGCCTGTTGCAGGAAGCACAGCCTGATCAGGGCCATTTCCACATGCAAACGCTTGTTACGCGCCATGCGGTAATTGATCTCCGTTTCATTTAACAGGTGCAGGGCGGTGATCAGGTAAGCAGGGCTTACCTGGCCCGACAGCTGTTTATAGCGTTCCTTCAGGTTACCGGAAACCTCCACCAGGTGAAGGGCCTTGTCTTCTTTACATAACAACAGGTTACGTAAAAATTCAGCCCACCCGTTCAGGAAATTATCTCCTTCAAAACCTTTTTGTAAAATTTCATCAAATATCAGCAGGGCATTGGCTATATCCTGTTGTAATACGGAGGCCATCACCCGGAAAAAATAATCGTAATCAAGGATGTTCAGGTGTTCCAGCGTATTCTGATAGGTAAGATGACCGCTGGTAAAACTTACGATCTTATCCAGTGTACTCAGGGAATCACGCATACACCCGTCGGTTTTCTGCGCTACCAGGTGCAGGGCGTCGGCTTCTGCCTGGATATGCTCTTTATTGCATATCTCCTGCAAATGGTCTACCGTATCCTGTATCGTAATACGTTTGAAGTCGAAGATCTGGCAACGGCTCAGGATGGTCGGCAATATTTTATGCTTCTCCGTGGTGGCCAGGATGAAGATCGCGTAAGACGGCGGCTCCTCCAGGGTTTTAAGGAAAGCATTGAAGGCCGAGGAACTGAGCATGTGCACCTCATCTATGATATAGATCTTGTATTTTCCCGCCTGCGGCGCAAAGCGCACCTGCTCTACCAGGGTGCGGATGTCATCTACAGAGTTGTTAGACGCAGCATCCAGTTCATGAATGTTGAATGAACTACCCTCATTAAAAGATTTGCAGGAATGACACTCATTACAGGCCTCGCCATCGGGCTGCAGGTTCTCGCAGTTAATGGTTTTAGCCAGGATACGGGCACAGGTGGTTTTCCCTACTCCACGTGGCCCGCAAAACAGGAAGGCATGCGCCAGCTGTTTATTGCGGATGGCATTTTTGAGTGTGGTGGTAATATGTGCCTGTCCTACTACTGTTGAAAAGTTCTGTGGACGGTATTTACGGGCTGAAACGATAAAATTCTCCATATGAGTGCTACGCTTTCGCGAGCGTCGAAAATACGCACAAATTCAGTAAGAGAAAAATGCACAGCAGGATCGGTGCTTTAACAGGTGTTATTCCCCTTATTCCAATGATAAAATAAACTCCAGATATGACTTTTTTAATAATATGACCCCGTTGTTGAAATGTTCCATCATAGCAGAACTGATTTCATGTAATTCCTGGATAGCTACATAGTCCGGAACCATATCCTGTATAAAAGTACAATCGTGTTCATTGAACCGTTTTAGTCTTTCTTCCATGCCTTCAGGGAGATGCTGAAACAGGTGCCCGTGCCGGCTGTTTTCCATGATCATCCGGAATCCCCAGCATTCGGCCGACAGTTCATCAAAAAGTGCCTGTAAAGAGGCGATCTCTTCTCCGCCGGAATTAAACAACAGGCTGATACAGTGAATGATCCGGATCACCTGTTCATTCAGTTGGTGGCCGGTTTGCTGGTACTGCAGGATCTGTGTGTATTTTTCCATGAGCAGGACTGCCATAGCCGGACTGCGCTGCATAGCGATAGTATAGTGATACCGGAATGCCTGCTGATCATGATGTTGAAGCCATATTTCCTCGGCAGCAACATGTGCCGATAACATCCGGGCCAGCTGCCTGGCCCGCGCTGCACTGTATTTTTGCCCGTCAAATTCAAAATAACTGGTCTGGAACTGCCCGCTGCTGATGGCTTGCAGCGTTTCCGCATCCTGGCGGTCGCGGTAAAAAGCCCGCATCCTTGCAATATTGTCCGGATGGTACAGCCGCTGGAAACCACCTGTTTTTATTTCTTCTGCTGTAAGCAGCCGTGTAAAATCCCCGTCAATACCGGCAAAAGCCCTGTTGTCATAGTAGTCGTTGAATGCCTTGGGGTATTCGTATAACCGGTGACGGTGAGAAAGTTCTTCAATATATGCGGCTGGCGATATCTCGGTAAGCGGCGCTTCACCAGTATGCTTCGCAAAATTATATACGAGCGAAGTCATATGCTCCTGTATACTTTCCGGCTCGTTAAACAGGTTCCAGGCGCTTATACTGATGGCCTTAGATGACACGGCAGCTGCCGCATAGTGGGCTTCCCGCGCTTCCCTTGACAGGTGTGAGGTCCACTGCTCCCGCAGCTGTACCCGGCTCTTAAGAAATGTCTGGAAATAATTGTCGGTAATAACCGGCAATCCTGCTGCATCCAATGCCAGATGGTTCTGGGTAGCATAGTACCGGATCATGGCGCGTTGTGCCATGAAAATATTGGAAAACCGGAATGTTCTCTGAGACAGGTCCGGTAATTTATGAAAGCAGTGATCCAGGCAATAACTGCCCATTTCCTGCCGCCGCAAACTGCTTACTGCTGTTTCTGTACTGGTAAGGCCTACCGCAACCGTATCTGCATAGTATTCCATTTCCCCGCTCAATTCGAGGTACTGCCGGTTAATGGTGGCGTATATCTTCCGCAGTATGTATTGCATACCGTTCAGGATCTTTGTGGTGATGTGCGCAAAAAAACTTAGCAGGCTGCTGCCACTGCTCCAGCGCACCTCCATTTCATTCCAGCGGTCATTCTCATACAGCATATTATACAGCATCTTGTTCAAGCCGTAGATATAACTGCCAAGTTTCATACTGCGCTGTGAAAAATGCGCAAATTCATAAGCCAGCAGCATTTTAAATTCACTCACATTTACACTGTTGATCAATCCTAAACCAATTTCCAGGTTTTTCCCTGCCGGCCAGAATAAACTTAGAAAACTTGAATGATAGAACACTGCGGTATTCATGTCAGGTACAATGAATATCTTTTTGGGAAAACTGAT
>NZ_DATMTE010000648.1:0-4050 GCF_035564935.1 Chitinophaga sp.
GTAAAATTGATCCAGCCCAGCGTTAGCGGGATGGTAATAGCAAAAGCCGCCAGGCAGCCGGAAGCCAGCATAAAATGGGCAATCCATCTTTTCTTTCCTCTCGGGTAAATAAAGCGCTGGAACAGGAGGTTCTTCACTGAATCTTCCAGCAATAACCAGATATGAACAAAAAAGCTGCCTTTGAATATAAACTGCCAGGTGCGTGTGAAATACATCCAGGTGGGTGGCCGCTGCAACCATACACAATAACGGTAGATGCCGCCAAACAAGGCAAACAGGGTTCCGAATAAATAAGCAATCAGGGCCGGGTCAAAATTCTGCAGTTTCCTGGACCCGTAAAAAGAGATCACCACGCAGCCGAGGGTAACTACTATGGCAATCAGTAAGGCTTTTTTATTGAGAGAAGCATGCATTGACACCTATTTATGGTTATCTGAAACACAATAGCGATGTTATTTTTTTTCTTTTCGTGATGAAAAGAAATCAATGAACAATCCAATAAAAACAATCACCCATGTACCTAAAGCTAAAATAACAAATAAAGCCGAAACAGGTTTAAGAAATGTGAAACCGGTAACGCTGGCATACGTGAACGTACATACGCCGTACATGCCTAACGGGAATACCATGGACCAGTACTGCGGATCATACTTCAGCGGTACCCTGGCAATAAAATGGCGGTAGGCAAACATCAGGAATAACAATGGCAGCCACCAGCTGGCAAAAGCCCAGAAAAACATCGTGAACGCCTGTACGAAATCAGACCAGGGGCTCAGCGCTTCATGTTTATGTGCATACATGACCAGCCGGGATCCGGCCAGTGTAATAATGGCCACCGCCCCCATATTGATCCAGTAAGGCGGTGTGAGCGTTTCCGCCTTCATGCTGAAAAACAGCCAGCGGTAAAGGATCAGCCCTATCAATACAAAATAGAACATCCCGCCGATCATGTAAGTACACAGCGAAATAAAAGCGATCAGCCAGTGAAAAGCGCTGCTGTTGGCAATGATGGCGCCCAGTACGGCCACAGATTCCGTAGCCACCACAATGAGCAGCCAGGCGCCGTTGATACTTTGTTCCAACGTGGGCTTGGGTTCCTTTAAAATATTCACCAGGAAGAAAGTATATAACAACAATGCCCAAAGGATAAACCCCGTGATCCATATCACCAGCGCAATGTCCATCCGGCCGGTGATGATAGCCACCTGGCTGCCCAGTACATTGTTGCCTGCCACCAGCGTAAGAAAAGTAACGCCCCGGGCGGAATGATGCAGGTCGTTCCAGACAATTACCGGGTACCTGATAATCCGCAGCACCAGGATGATCCATAACAGCGCATAGAACAATATATTGAGCCAGAGAAACATGCCGGCCGGCCACGCATATCCCCAAAGGAATAAGCCGATAGATACAATTCCGGTAGCCATTACAAGGGCAAAATAACCAGGGAAGAAAGTTTCCAGCGATGTGGCGTTAACAGGCTGACCAGGATGTGCGAGGGTTGCTTGAGGCATGATCAGGGTTTTGATGAATAAGTAGTTCCCGTAAAAATAAGCTAAACAAGTGAATTTTGTCTTATCAGGGATTAAGTTCCCTGATAAGACAAAATCCGCGCGCAAATACCAGGGTATTTCACGGGTCATCATTAAGAATAATAAGCCAGCATATAACTGTTCCAGGGAACCGGGTAGCGGATCTCTCCATGCTTTGCCCAATGTTCAAATACAGGCGCCAGTATATTTTCCTTTAAGTGCTTATTGATCCTTTCTGATTCCGAAATGGCCCTGGCTTTCTCCAGCAACTCCGTTCCCCTGCTGCGGTGCCCGTTATTGAAGGAGTGTACTGCAAATGCCAGCAGTATATGATACCTTGAATTAAATATCATGTACTCCGGGATGATGCCCAGTTCCCCTTCCCCATTTTCGAGCACATATAAAAGCTGACCGGGATCCCTTGTGAAGAATTTGCCGGGAAATTCTTCCTGTAAAAAATCAAAATAGGTATTGCCAAGAAATTCCAGTGCAGCAGTAAGCTGATCAATGCTTCCGGCCAGTTCTTTCTCTGTCTTTTTTATATCGTATTTCCAGCCGCCCCACTGGCTGATGCTTTTCTTGTTCTTCTTCATCCAGTCATCGGGGAGAAAGGCAACGATATCCCGGTAAAAGTGGAAGTGGCGGGGCATGGTATCTGCTTCCATGTGTTGCCATTTCAGCAGCAATGCATGTTGCAATGCCTGTTTGCAGAACAAGGTCTTTTTGTCCACATCCAGATCGAGCATAATAAACCGGCGATCCTGTGCAGTGTTGTCTTTATACCAAAGCCACCGTTGTTCCTGCTGAGGTGCATAGATCCAGTTATTTGCCTCCAGGAAGGCATTTACCTGCCGGAACACCAGGTCTGTTTTCTTTTCCGGATGCGCTGTTGCTTTAATTTCTTTCTGATAAGAAGTGGTAAGCACTGCTACCGTTTTTTTCAGATCAAGCAGGAAGCGGATCCTGTAAGCCTCTTCTGTACTTTGTGTGGTTTCCAGTGTGGCTTTCAGACCGGGCAGTTCCAGGTAGTTGTCGTTATCGCTATCGTTGCTTTTGCGCCTGTTACCCACCTGGTTCCTTTGGACAATTGCGCGGATACTGCTCAATACTTCATGTTGTGCCAGGCCGCTGAATGTTGGGGGTATACCGTCTTCAGCGGAGAAGTCGGCGAACAGTATGGCATTCACCAGCAATGCATACCATTGCTCCAGCAGCAAAAACTGTTGTTGCTTCTCCGCCTCCTTTAATACCAGGTGAATCAGATCCGGGACAGCTAATTTTCCAGGAGGCTCCTGGTCTTCTCCCGGCAATGCTCCCTGCTCGCAAAGGCGCTGCCAGAGCGCTCCGCCGGCATCGAAGTACAGCCAGGTCTTTTCATTTTCTGCCACTGCATAGCCTAATGGCGTGTTGTTTTCATCATTGGTTTTCACCCATCCGCCGGTTTCCTTATCAAAAACGGTTGATGCAGCTATATCAGGATATGCCGCCAGGTTTATTTTATAAACGAACCTATACCTGAGTAAAACATCCATTACCCTGAAATGGGTGTAGCCGGTATCGAAATACCAGGATTGCAGGTTAAATAAATTACCCAGGATACTTCTTTTCTGCCCGGCGGGCAGATCAGCGGTGTCGGTCAGATGTACGGTTTCCTCTACGAGGTCTTCGATCAGGTGCATGCTCATAATACAGGTTCCTTTGCAAGCGTATCTTTCATATAGAGTGAATCAGCAGGTACTGCAAACGTATCTTTCTGATACCCCTCCGGATCCGGCACCAGTTCACGCCTTTCGTTATAGTTTTGGCTTTTGTTAAAGCAACCGGGAAAGATGGTTAACAATATGGCTAACAGTAACATTCTCATACTGCAATATAAGAAAATTTACTACGGCATATTATCATCAGGTAACCTGCACCCGGGTTACTTTCCCGCTGCATGAAGGTTATCAGTAAGCATCACCGCCCGGGCATTTTTTCCGCCGGATATAAAGTTTAATGTAGATTTAGGATTCTGGCTGCTCAGGTGAAATTTAACTTTAATTGCTATATGGACAAGAAAATACTATCAATATTAAAAAAGATATATTCCCACGAAAATGGGTTTTATAACCCCACGCTGGACAGGCATGAGCATAAAATCCCGGCGACTGTAACCCAGGCTGACCTTGAAACGCTGCGCCATTCAGGATTCGCACCCAACCAGTTTGAAACTTTTGACCACGATCATGCTTTGGAGCGGCTGCAGACATTACAACAGCATAAAAAGCTAACACTGCATTTCGCTGCGGCATTGTTCCTGAAAGGATTAACAGGAGAAATGCCCAGGGCAAGGCAAACACTGATGAGCTACCTGTATATAAAGCACCTGTTCAAACATCCCTTCTCCGGTAAAAATACCTGTGAAATATGCGGCCTCCCGGCAAGGGAAACCACCGATAAAACCCACCAGCTATACACTTACTACATCGGGCATTCCTGGAATGAAATGCCCCTGCATTTCCTGGTTGAACTGGAAGAG
>NZ_DATMTE010000649.1:0-5735 GCF_035564935.1 Chitinophaga sp.
AAGATTATCAACGGCCGCCTGATCACACCATTCCGGGTAATTGCACCCGGCAGCGTGCTGGTAAAGGACGGGCGGATCATAGCCGTGGGAGAAGGAACAATCCCGGATTACGCGGACAGGATAATAGATGCCGGGGGAAATTATATTGCCCCCGGTTTTATTGACCTGCATATACATGGAGGCGGCGGCCATGATTTTATGGATGGCACCGTAAACGCTTTTCACCGTATAACGGAAACGCATGCACGATATGGTACTACTGCAATGGTGCCTACTACTTTAACCGCGGAGAAGTCCGGTTTGTTACATACGCTGGACGTATACAAACAGGCCGTGGCGCAGCCGCACAACGGGGCATCCTTCCTGGGTATTCATCTTGAAGGACCCTATTTTGCTATGAGCCAGCGCGGCGCACAGGACCCGCGTTATATCCGGAACCCCGATCCTGCGGAGTACCGGGAAGTGCTGGATTACAGTGAACATATTGTGCGCTGGAGCGTAGCGCCCGAATTACCCGGTGCGCTGGAAATGGGTAATTACCTGCGGAGCAAAGGCGTTTTACCGGCTATTGCCCATACAGATGCTATTTATGAAGATGTAGTGAAGGCAGTGGAATGTGGTTATACATTGGCTACGCATTTTTATTCGGCCATGTCGGGCGTAACACGCCGTAACCTGTACAGGTACGCCGGCGTTATTGAAAGCGTATACCTGATAGATGAAATAGATGCAGAAGTGATTGCAGACGGCGCGCATTTGCCTGCATCGTTGCTGAAGCTGATCTATAAAATCAAAGGACCGGACCGCGTAGCGCTCATCACAGACGCCATGCGCGCGGCGGGCATGCCTCCCGGCAAAAGCGTACTGGGACCGCTGAACGGTGGCCTGGATGTAATAGTAGAAGATGGAGTGGCCAAACTGCCCGATGGCAGCGCGTTTGCAGGCAGCGTAGCTACTACGGACCGCCTCGTGCGGAATATGGTGAACCTGGCAGGCGTGCCGGTAGCAGAAGCTGTACGGATGATGAGTTATACCCCTGCCCGCATTATGGGGGTGGATAACAGGAAAGGCACACTGGCAGCAGGAAAGGATGCGGATATTGTTATTTTTGATGATAACATACAGGTACAACTGACCATGGTATCAGGAAAAGTTGTGCATCATATCGGAGAATGAAATAGCTTTGCCCTCAAAATTGTTGAGGCATGAATTTTTATACACGGAAATGGGTAAAGCCGGAGGATCTGAATGCACACGGTACTTTATTTGGTGGCAGCCTGCTGCGCTGGATCGATGAAGAAGCAGCTATTTATTCCATCATTCAATTAGGAACCAACCGCTGCGTAACCAAGTACATGTCTGAAATTAATTTCATCAATTCTGCCCGCCAGGGCGATATCGTAGAACTGGGTATTAAAGCCACCCACTTTGGCAGAACTTCTCTTACACTCACCTGCCAGGTGCGGAATAAGATCACACAAAAAACTATTCTTACGGTAGATAAAATGGTGTTTGTAAGCGTGGATGAACAGGGCAAACCTGTTCCCCATGGCAGAACCGCTATCACGTATACAGACGAGCGCCTAAGAGAAGAATAGTATTATATTTTCAGTCCGCCGAACATACTGAATAAAATAATCCCCAGCACCAGCATGGTGATACACACATACAGCCTGTCCTTCTCCAGGGCAAAAGCCAGCAGTGAGAAAAAGATACGGAGAATGGGAGTGCCCAGCAATACCAGCACACCCAGCTGAATAAACTCCGTGGCGCTACCGGTAGCCACACCGTGGAGGATGCCACGGAAAGAGGTATATTCGGCGCCTTCTCCTTTAAACTGTGAATAATCAGGCACGCTGGCGGCTCCCTGTTGCGCCAGGTAAAAGATGCCTCCCAGCAGCGCAATGCAGCTGGCAGTAACCACGCCGGTTCTGAGCTGTTTGCCGATGAGTAATTCAATATCGCGGTCGCCGAGTATTTTCCTGAATACGTTCATTATGCAGTAATTAAAACTGGTGATTAAATCCGTTATAGATCATTTCAAGCGCCACAAAAGTGATGGCCACAGAAAAGATGATCCTGAGTGTGCGTGCGTTTATAAACGTAAGTAAACGGGCGCCTGTGAATGCACCACCCAACACACCCAGTACTACCGGGAAAGCCATACCGGGATCAATATATCCTCTCTGTAGATACACCACTGCGCTTGCAGCAGCGGTAACGCCGATCATAAAATTGCTGGTAGTGGTGCTTACCTTGAAAGGTATGCGCATAGTGCTGTCCATAGCCAGCACCTTTAATGAGCCGGACCCGATGCCCAACAGGCCGGATAGCACGCCTGCAATCAGCATAATACCAAATCCGCCGGCCACATTTTTCAGTTGATAGCTTACTTCCCCGTTGGGTGTTGGGTAGCTGCTGTTCAGTTTTAGAAGGTAAGATAATTTACTGCCCGTTTGCTCCGCATGTTCATGCTTTTTCCGGATGGTCATGGCAGCGGAAAATATCAGCACTACCCCAAGCAGGATGGCGATGGTGTTTACCGGGGTAAATACGGCCAGCAGCGCACCACCTACAGCGCCGGCCGTGGTGGCTATTTCCAGGAACATGCCCAGCCTGATGTTGGTGATGCCTTCTTTAATATAGGCAGAGGCTGCGCCGGAAGAGTTGGCGATAGAAGCCAGCAGGGCTACGCCAATGGCATAGCGGATATCCACATGGAATACGAGTGTTAGCAACGGTATCAATATCACCCCGCCTCCCAAACCGGTGAGGGAGCCTAACAGTCCTGCCACATAAGCGCCTGCCAGCAGTATTAAGCTAAAGATCAGGATGTTCATCTGTTGGTATTTTAATAGTTATTGTCGAGGATATCTTCCATTACCTGCCGGGATAATTTTGCATTACCACTTTTGATGGCTTTGTATAATTGTTCATGCAGGTGGTGACTGATAGCAAAATGACTGATGCTTTGTGTATCGCGTTTGGTGAAGAAGTCGCGGATCACCGTTGTAAAGCTGCGGAAAAGATCCGCCAGCACATTATTTCCCGAAGCTTTTGCCACCGCGATGTGGAAGGCGATATCCGCTTCCAGGCATTGCTGGTACTGGTGTTCGAGGATGGCCTTTTTTCGTTGCTCCAGCAATGCCTTCAGCTGGTGCAGGTCTTCTTTCGTATGGTTTTCTGCTGCCAGTTTCACAATTTCATAGTCCAGCATGCGCCTTACCTGGTTAATTTCCTCGAAGTCGGCCCTTCTCAGGCGCTGGTCCAGCGATTCCGCCTGCACGGTTTCATTTACGAAAGTACCTGCTCCCTGTTGCACGCGGAGTATGCCCGTCATAGCCAGCGTTTTAATGGCTTCCCGGATGGTAGAGCGGCCTACGGCGTATTGTACCATCAATTCGGGTTCTGCGGGTATTTTCTGGCCGGGTTTATATTTCCCCTGTGAGATATCTTTCTGGATGGCGTTGATGACGCGGTCCGATAATTTGGATGTTGGCTCCATGATTGTCCGTTTACAACACAAAGGTATGATGTTTATTTAAACATCAGATGTTTTATTTTTAGCGCCTTGATAATTTTATTTTTTTGGAGAGATAAGAGGTTAATGGCTGTTTTTTATTGTTTGGAAGATAATGCTTAGAAATACAGTTTATTAACCGTATTTTATTTCCCTTCAAATAAAAACAAATGCATCGCAGGAATTTTCTACAGGCCGGGTTACTCACCGCCACGTTTTCATTTCCGGGGAAATATTTCCCGGGGAAGGTTTATCATGCTAACGACTGTATTATTTTCAACGCAGGCATTGGCGGTAATAATACCGTTGATCTGCTGAAGCGTATCGATAAAGATTGCCTGGCGCATCAGCCGGATCTGACCATCCTTAAGATCGGCACCAATGATATGAATTCGATGAAACATATTGCTTTGCCAGCGTATGAAGCCAATCTGCGGAATATAGTGGCGCAACTGACAGCTGCGAAAAGCCGGGTATTGCTGATGACTATCCTGCCGGTATATGAGCCCTACTTATACACCCGGCATCCGCGTGCATTTTATGAACCGGAAGGACATGCCAAAAGAAAGGAACAAGTGAATAATGTGATCCGGAAAGTGGCAGCGGATAATAACCAGGACCTGTTGGACATGGGGTATATTTTCCAACAGGTGGGAGATGTAAGTGAAGAGATGGGAAGCCTGATCCAGAATGTAGCCAACAGCAACAAGCAGGACGGTGTACACCCCACGCCGGCGGGATACCGTACCATGGCGGTGGCGTTATATGAATATATTACACAGAAGCAGCTGCCTCACAGCAGGGTGGTTTGCTTCGGCGACAGCATCACTTTTGGTGATGGTGGTACAGAAGGGAAAAGTTATCCTGCATATCTTAAAAAATTATTGACAGCATGAGAAAAATAGTACTGTTAGCAACCATCATGGTGAGTGTTTGTTTGTTTTCCCGCGCCGGAGCGCCGGTTTACACGGCAGATGTAATTATTTATGGCGGCACTTCCGCAGCGGTAACAGCTGCGGTACAGGCGCATAAAATGGGCAAAACGGTGATCGTGGTATCGCCTGATAAGCACCTGGGTGGCCTTTCATCCGGGGGGCTCGGATTCACTGATACGGGTAACAAATCAGTGATAGGCGGGCTTGCCCGTGATTTTTACCATCGTATATGGCTGCATTACCAGCAGCCTGCTGCCTGGAACTGGCAACGGCAGGCGGAGTATGGTAATAAAGGACAAGGCACACCGGCAATGGACGGGGCAGAACGTACCATGTGGATCTTTGAACCCCATGCAGCAGAACAGGTATTTGAAGATTTTATCAGGGAGAATAAGATCAAAGTTTACCGGGAGGAGTGGCTGGACCGTAACCAGGGTGTAAAAAAGAAAGATGGGAAGATACAGTCCATTACTACGCTCAGCGGCCATACTTATAGCGGCAAAGTATTTATTGACGCTACCTATGAGGGCGACCTGATGGCTGCTGCCGGCGTGAGTTATACTACAGGCCGCGAAGCGGTAGCCACCTACGGCGAAAGCTGGAACGGCGTACAAACCGGCGTTTTGCATCATGGGCATCACTTCAAACAAAACATCAGCCCTTACCGTATTCCCGGCGATCCGAAGAGTGGTTTGCTGCCGCGTGTTTCCGGCGAAGATCCGGGTGAGAAAGGTGCGGCAGATAAAAGGATACAAGCCTATTGTTTTCGTACGTGCCTTACCGATAATCCTGCCAACCGTATTGCTTTACCCAAACCTGAAGGATACGATTCAACGCAGTATGAACTGCTTGTTCGTGTGCTGGACAGCGGCTGGAATGAAGTGTTCAACAAGTTTGATCCTATCCCCAATCATAAAACGGACGTGAACAATCATGGCCCTTTTAGTTTTGATAACATCGGCATGAACTACGATTACCCCGAAGCGTCTTATGAACGCCGGAAGGAAATTATTCATGAGCATGAAGTATACCAGCAGGGACTATTATATTTCCTTGCGCATGATGCCCGTGTGCCTTCTGCCATCCGGCAGCGCATGCAAACCTGGGGTTTATCGGCCGATGAGTTCCGGGATAATCATAACTGGCCGCACCAGTTGTATGTACGCGAAGCAAGACGCATGAAAGGCGTGCATGTTATGACCCAGCAATCCGTGCTTGGAGAAACTCCGGTGCCACAATCTATTGGTATGGGTTCTTACACACTGGATGCGCATAATGCG
>NZ_DATMTE010000650.1:0-25187 GCF_035564935.1 Chitinophaga sp.
ACAAAAAGCGGTAAGCCGGGAAAGCCCGCATATAATCTGCGTTATACAGAAGGTATCACCCAGTTTACCAAACTGCCTTCTTTTGCCGATGGCCCTACCTATATGAAATTATCGAATGAAGCGCTCACCACACGTGGCAGCGCACCCGTATATTCCGATGAGGCTATACAGAAAACCGCCGATGGCAGCGATCCCTACCTGTATCCGAATGTGGATTGGTTTGCGGAACTTTTTCGTAACAATGGAAAAGTGAGAAATGCGAATGCCAATATCAGCGGTGGTTCTGAAAAATCAGTATACTATATTGGTCTTGGTTACTATGATGAACTGGGGATGTATAAAACAGATGAGCTTACGAAATATAATTCTTCTATCTTCCTTAAACGTTATAATGTTACCTCTAACATTACACTGAAACCATCCGCCACCACTACCGTTAAACTGGGTATCCAGGGCTACCTGAGCAATGTAAACCTGCCCACTACCGCTGTGTCGGATATTTTTACCGACGCATATTTTATGACACCGGTGCAGATCCCTACCCGCTACCCGGATGGCAAGGTGGCCGATATCCGCTCCGGCAGCCTGTCTAATCCCTGGGCTAGTCTTACCCAGGGCGGTTACGCCAATCAATGGAGAAGCCAGGTGTATTCTAACCTGCGGCTTACACAGGAGTTGCCTTTTATTACGAAAGGATTGTCTGTAACAGGTATGTTTTCATTTGATGCCTATAACTATACCAGCAACCGCTATACGAAAATACCCGATACCTGGCTGGCCAACGGCCGTGATGCAGATGGTAATCTTACCTTCGACCAGGTAGCTATAGGCACCGAGTTTTTGCAGTATACAAAAAGTAACCAGGGAGAACGTACATTTTATTCTGAACTGGGTTTGAACTATAACAGGAGCTTTGGTAAACACGATGTATCCGGTATGCTGCTCTACAACCGCAGCGATAAGGCCAACACCTATGCGGGCGACCTGGAAACATCTTTACCCTATCGCTTCCAGGGACTGGCAGGACGTTTTACCTACGGTTTCCGCAACCGGTATTTTGCAGAAGTGAACTTTGGTTACAACGGATCGGAAAACTTTTACCCCGATAGCCGCTATGGTTTTTTCCCTTCCGCCGGTTTGGGTTGGGTAGTATCTGAAGAGAACTTCTTCTCCGGTATTAAAAATACGGTATCACTTTTCAAGATCCGCTTCTCACACGGTATTGTGGGTAACAGTAATATAGATGGCAGAAGGTTTGCCTATCTGGCTACGGTGGCCAATACCAGCGACTATTACTTTGGCAGGAATATCAACCAGAAATATACCGGTAAGGAAATTGGTGAATACGCAGTGGATGTACAATGGGAAACTTCCCGTAAAACCAACCTGGGCTTCGATATCGGGCTGTTGCACGACGATCTCACTTTGCAGGTGGATCTCTTCAGGGAGTACCGCAGCGGTATTTTCCTGCGCCGTAAATCCCTGCCGGGTTATATAGGGATGATCAATGCACCGTTTGGAAACGTAGGTGTGATCGATAACAAAGGAATAGATGCCTCTGTAACCTATAACCGCCGTATCGGCGCCTTCTCCCTGCAACTGCTGGGCAATTTCACCTATAACAGGAATGAAGTAGTAGAGAACGATGATCCCAGCTGGAAATATCCATGGCTGGACCGTAAAGGGCTCCGCGTAGGACAGCGTTTCGGGTACATCGCACTGGGGCTTTTTGAAAGCGACAAAGAAGTACAGAACTCACCAAGGCAGCCAGGCGATGTACGTGCCGGCGATATTAAATACAAAGACATTAACGGCGATGGCGTGATCGATTCTTACGACCAGGCGCCCATAGGCTATGGCGATGTTCCGGAAATTGTTTACGGCTTCGGTTTTACACTCGGGTATAAAGCATTTGCACTCTCAGCCCTGTTCCAGGGCGCAGCCCATGTAGACGTACTGCTGAACGGCGAAGGCACTATGCCTTTCCAGCAGGGCCTCAGCAGGGGCAACCTGTTTAGTAATATCAACAACCGGTGGACAGAAGAAAACCCCAAGCAGGATGTTTTTTATCCCCGCCTGATGGCCGGTTCGCTGAACGACAACTACGCCGCCAGTACCTGGTGGATCAAGAACAGCGACTATATCCGCCTGAAAACACTGCAACTGAGCTATAACCTGCCCGACGCCTGGATGAAACGCATGAAGCTCAAATCCGCCAACATTTTCCTGCAGGGTGTTAACATCCTCACTTTCTCGCCATTCAAACTCTGGGACGTAGAAGTAGGAAATGGAAGAGGTGCGGCTTATTCAAGTACTAAATCATATTCTGCAGGGGTTGCTGTCAACTTCTGATAAGAAACAATGATCATTCAAAAACTAATAATTCTCTCCCGATGAAAATAAAAAAGATCGCACACGTTTTATTGGTGAGTGCGTCTATGCTAACGGTTTCCTGCAACAGTAAATTCCTTGACCAGGTACCCAGCGATCGTATTACCATAGAACAGGTATTTAACCGGAGAAGATATTCCGAAGAATACCTCGCTAATATCTACATTACTATTCCTAATGAAGCTTATCGCAACACCTCCGCATGGGAAGGTTGTTCAGATGATGCAGATATCACCTACGACAGGCCCGGTTCCGGCTACAACACCTATCCCATGAACCTGGGTAACTGGAGCGCCGCATCGGACTATATGAATAACTGGACAAAATTTTACCAGGGCATCCGTTCTGCTACTTATTTTATGCAGCATATAGACGGTAACCAGGAAATACTGGCGCTTCCCAACGGGCAGGATCTTATTGATCAATATAAAGCGGAGGCACGTTTCCTGCGCGCGTTCTTTTACTATGGTATCATACGCCAGTACGGGCCAGCCATTATCTTGGGCGATATTCCCATTGCCGGCGACCTGCTGCCTACAGATGAGGAAATGCAGAAACCGCGCAATTCATACGACGAATGCGTGAGCTATATTGTTTCAGAACTGGACCTTGCTGCGCAGAAATTACCCAAACACTTTACTGCACAGGGTGAAAACGACTATGGCCGCGCTACACAAGCCGCCTGTAAGGCCATTAAAAGCCGCGTACTATTATTGGCTGCCAGCCCGCAATTCAATGGCAATGCCGATTACGCCGGCTTCCGCAACCTCGATGGTAAACAACTGATCAGCTCACAATACGATCGTGAAAAGTGGAAACGCGCTGCTGACGCCGCCCGTGATGTAATCACCGGTTTCAACTTCGCCCTGTATCGTAAGAACGATGCCAGCGGCGCTTTTGATCCTTATTTGTCAACCCGCGATGTATTCCTGGATCCCTGGAACTCAGAGGTGATTTTTGCCAGGACAACAAACAACCTGAAAGACTGGGAACGTTCAGTAACGCCGCGTTTAGCAAGTGGATATGCGGCAGTTGCCGTTACCCAGCAACTGGTGGATGAATTTGAGATGCAGAACGGGAAAGGGATTCATGAAGCAGGATCGGGTTACGTGGAAACAGGATTTTCCACGGCAGCTACCAAATACACTACTGCCGGTACCTACAACATGTATGTAAACAGGGAACCCCGTTTTTATGTGAATGTTAGCTATAACGGAAGCCTCTGGATCAATAAAAGCGAAGGTGATAAAGTGATACAAACTTATTTCACAGGTAACACGGGTAAAAAAGGTTCCTGGGATTTTCCCCGTACCGGCTATATAGCCAGGAAGAATGTTCATCCGGACAGCAACCCGAGGATTTCTCAATACGTGGCCCGGCCGTTTATACTGGTCCGTTACGCGGAAATATTACTGAATTATATAGAAGCATTGAACGAGTATGAACCGGGTAACCCCGACATCCTGAAGTACCTGAACCAAATCCGCAACAGGGCAGGAGTGCCGGATATTGCTGCAGGTTTGGGACAGGCAACCATGCGTACAAAGATCTGGCATGAAAGAAGGGTGGAGCTGGCGCTGGAAAGCCTGCGTTATTTTGATACCCGGCGCTGGAAGATCGCTGAACAAACCGATGGTGGCAACTTCTACGGGATGAATGTAGATGCCGGTACCAAACTTACGGACCTCGTGTTTTACCAGCGAACAGTTTTTGAGAGAAGGGTTTTCCTGAAAAACTATTACCTGTTCCCTATTCCTCAATCGGAAATAGACCGCGACAGGAAACTGGTGCAAAATCCCGGCTGGTAATTTATTTCCTGATGATCAATTTTATGAAGATGAAAATAAAGTTATTAATATGCGCACTTGCCGCAGCTACTACCTGGAGTAGCTGCCGGAACAACAGCATGGAACTGAGAGATATTTCCGACAGCACCGCTGTTGTATACATGCCACAGGCAGTTTCCGCTCCTGCCGTATATTCATTTGAAATATCCGACAAAGCAGACAGTATCGTTTACGGCGCCTGCTACGGAGGGCCGCATTCACCGGCATCGGACATACCGGTGAAATTCAGCGTAGATGCCTCGCTCATAGATCACTTCAACGGTAACAATTTTACCAGTTATCCTATGCTGCCCGAAGGCAGTTATGAACTGGAACAGCCCACTGCAGTAATTCCGGCCGGCAGGTTTAGCACGGCCCCTTTAAACCTGGTAGTGCATGTGGACAAACTGGATGGTGTAGGCAGTTACCTGCTGCCGGTAACCATTGAAACGAATATGAGTGTAAACGAAAAGCTACGCACTGCCTATTTCCTGATCAGCGGGCATTATACTACTAACCCGTTTCCTGCAATGGACCGCAGCAAATGGAAGGTGACGGACTTATCGTCTGAAGAACCAACAGGAGAAGGCGCCGCCAACGGCCATGCTATTCACGCATTCGACGGCGATGTAAATACATTCTGGACTACCCAATGGAAAGCCGCCAAGCCGGGGCCACCGCATTATATTACAATAGATATGCAGGAAAGCAGGAAGATCCATGGTATCAGTCTTACCGGCAGAACCGACAAAAATACCGGCGAGGTAAAAGCTACAGGCAATCCCAAAGATATCATCGTGGAGCTGAGCGCAGATGGTAACACCTGGACCTACTCAGAAAGTTTTACCCTGGCCAATGATAAAGTAAGTACCGTTTACCTGGCATATGCCCACGAAGCCAGGTTTGTAAAACTAACGGTCAATGCCAGCCAGGGCGACAGCTACCTGACCAATATGGCAGAGATCAATGCATTCTGATCAACTGAGCAAGATGATGATAAAGAAATTTATATGGTCCCTATGTATGGCAGGTGTAATGCTTTCGTGTGGCAAGTCTGATAAAGACAAGGCCACACCGGGGGAGCCGGTGCGCCCCAAAACGATGGTAAGAGTGATGACTTACAACATTTACGGCGCCCGTGCTTCCTCCGGAGCGCCTGCCAACCTGGAGGCCCTGGCAAGGATCATTAACAGGGAAAAGCCCGACCTGGTGGCCCTGCAGGAAGTAGATGTGTATACCCGTCGTACCGGCGTAAACGTTCACCAGGCGCAGGAACTGGCCCGGCTCACAGGCATGGAGTGGTATTTTACAAAGGCCATTGATGTGGGAGGAGGGGAATATGGAGATGCAGTGCTATCCCGCTTACCGATCCTCAGCAGCAAGCGTTATGCTTTGCCTGTGGCCGCCAGCGTAGGTGGCGAGTTCAGAACGGTAGCCATGATCCGCGTAAAAAAAGAGGAGCATGAGTTTTACTTTGCAGCCACCCATCTTGATCACCTGGCGCAGGAAGACAGCCGTTTACTACAGGCCGCGGAAATTAAAAAGATAGTGGCAGGCCTTTCCCTGCCCCTGATACTTGGAGGCGATTTCAATGCCATTCCGGGCTCGCGCACCATCGATATCATGCGAAGTTTTATGAGCCCGGGCTGCCTGCAGCAGTGTGCATTTACTTTTCCTTCCGATAACCCCGGCCGCACTATCGATTATATTATGACCACACCGGTAAACAGCTTTTCCGTATCCCGCTACAGCAGCGTTACAGGATACGACGAAGTGGAGAAAGCATATGCGTCAGACCACAGGGCGGTAGTGGCAGACATCAGTATACAATAAGAATGCAGGTAAGCCTACAAAAACTCCCCGGAATCAATTTTTTGACGTACTTTGTACGCTTATCTGCAACTTATTTGAACAATGAAAAAAGTAATCCTAAGCGGTATGCTGGCGCTGTCCTGTTGGATGGGGCAGGCAGTACAGGCGCAAAGCAAACATTCTTTTGCATTAAGTAAAACTGATTTTATGCTGGATGGGAAACCATTCCAGATGATCAGCGGAGAAATGCACCCGGCCCGCATACCACGTGAATACTGGCGTCACCGTATCCAGATGGCGAAGGCAATGGGTTGCAACACCATTGCTGCCTATGTTTTCTGGAACTACCAGGAACCCGTGAAAGGGCAGTTTGATTTCAGTACCGGCAATCACAACATTGCGGAATTTATTAAGATAGCGCAGGAAGAAGGCATGTGGGTGCTGCTGCGTCCTGGCCCTTATGTTTGTGCCGAGTGGGAGTTTGGCGGTTTGCCACCTTATCTCCTGCAAACACCCGATATAAAGGTACGCTGTATGGACCCGCGTTATATAGCGGCGGTAACTACTTATGTAAACCGTTTGGCTGCTGAAGTAAAACCATTGCTGGTAACCAATGGCGGACCAATTGTAATGGTGCAGATTGAAAATGAATATGGCAGTTACGGCAACGACAAAGAATATTTAAATACACTGAAAGAGATGTGGGTGAAGAATGGTATCAATGTACCATTCTATACTGCGGATGGCGCCACTGCCTATATGCTGGAAGCGGGCGGTGTGGAAGGCGCTGCCATAGGGCTGGACTCCGGTGGATCGGAAGCGGATTTCGCTGCCGCAAAAAAACAGAACCCCAATGTACCTGCCTTCAGCAGCGAATCTTACCCCGGTTGGTTAACCCACTGGGGCGAACAATGGCAACGGCCGGGCATAGATGGTATCGCTAAAGAAGTGAAGTTCCTTATGGATACCAAACGTTCCTTCAACCTGTACGTAATTCATGGAGGCACTAATTTCGGTTATACTGCCGGCGCCAATTCCGGCGGAAAGGGTTATGAACCGGATGTAACCAGTTACGACTACGATGCGCCAGTTAATGAACAGGGAAATGCGACGCCGAAGTACGAAGCGCTGCGTAAACTGATCGGTTCATATCTCCCGAAGGGCAAAAAATTACCAGCTATTCCAAAGCCAATACCCGCCATTACGATCCCTCAATTCAATCTTACGGCCTTTACTTCGGTGTGGGATCATTTGCCGCAACCGGTTAAATCCCCGCAGCCAAAGCCATTTGAGGCTTATGGGCAGGACTACGGTTTTATGGTGTATAAAACTACATTGATAGGCCATAAGAGCGGTAAGCTCACTATCAAAGACCTGCATGATTATGCTACGGTATTCCTCAATGGTAAATATATCGGGAAAATTGACCGCCGCCTTGGAGAAAGAACAATTGATCTGCCTAAAACGGATGTGCAAAATCCGGTACTGGAAATCCTGGTAGAGGGAATGGGGCGCATCAACTTTGCAGATGCACTTATAGATCGTAAAGGCATCACAGATCGTGTAGTTCTTAACGGCATGACGCTGATGAACTGGGACGTGTACGGCTTACCAATGACAGAAAAGTTTGTGCAGGAGCTGAGTGCATCTTCCAATAACGCTACCAAACCAGGGCAGTTTTTTAAAGCCACTTTTAACCTCGGTAAAACCGGCGATACCTACATCGATATGTCGGGTTATAAAAAAGGAATTGTTTGGGTAAATGGCCACAACCTGGGACGCTACTGGGAAATAGGACCACAGAAGAACCTGTATTGCCCTGCACCATGGCTGAAGAAAGGCGCCAACGAAATTGTAGTGTTCGACCTGCTCCAGGAAACACCTGCACCAGTGAAGGGTGTATTGAGTTTGTAATTAATATAGAAGGCGGATTTTGTCTGACACGGATTTTTGTCTGACCCCGGATTACGCTGATTATACTGATTACTTTGAATGATTATCTTAAAAAATATAATATAATCAAATCAAGGTAATCAGTATAATCAGCGTAATCAGTGTTCCAAGACAATTTTCATCGCCGAAGGCGATCTTTGCGTACTATTTACACGAATAATTTATTTTCACTGCCTTGCTTTTAACATTCAAAATTGGTAACTTAGGAATGGTGGTTTTTCATTTATTTACTATTCTAAAAGTCTTGCCATGGGAAAGGTACGTAATATCCTGCAGGTAAAGGGTCATGCAGTATTCTCCATAAATCCCGACAATACTGTTTTTGAAGCCCTTCAGCTCCTGGTTGACCATAATGTGGGAGCGTTGACAGTAGTTGATGAAGATGAACATTTCATGGGAATTTTTTCCGAACGTGACTATGCCCGCCGCGTGATCCTTAAAGGACGTGCTTCCAAGGAAACACTGATCCGTGAAATCATGACAGAACGGCCTATTACGGTTACGGAAGATGATTCCATTGAGGATTGTATGGGACTGATGACAGATAAGAGGATCCGTCACCTGCCGGTGATTGATCAGCAGAACAGGCTGGTGGGTTTGATTTCTATCGGGGATGTGGTGAAGTTTATTATTGACGACCAGCAGCATATCATTACCAGTCTTGAATGCTATATTACGGGTACGCATACCTGAGTATCGCATTTTTAATCTTTGTTTAATTGTATTTTTTGTAACTTCAGTTTCATATAGTCTTTACCGTATCGCGGCACCTGAACGTTATGAAACCGGGTTCATACCCCGGTCTTCCCTCTTGATCTGGCGGTTTACAGACTAGCATTACCTAACAGACATGTTCAGTAGATTGGAAAGCAGACTACTGGTATTTATCAGACAGACTGGCAAAACGGACTTTTAAGTAAATCGCTCGGAGGGCGAACACTTTGAAAAGCGCTGTTTCTGACATCACCCCCATCTGGCCATTTTTAGCATATGGTGCTATTGTTGTGATACTTATCAGTATCATACTGGGGCTCTCGTATGTACTGGGGCAACGGCATAAAGACCGTGCTACCGGCGAGGCCTATGAGTCCGGTATTATCTCCACCGGCTCTGCACGATTGCGGTTTCCTTCCCAGTTTTACCTGGTAGCGATGCTCTTCGTTATTTTCGACATTGAAACGGTTTTAATTATCTCCTGGGCAATTGCCTATGAAGAAGTTGGCTGGACCGGCTTTCTCGGCGTTGCTGTTTTCATTTTTATATTACTGGCTGTACTTATTTACGAATGGCGTAACGGTGCATTGGACTTCGGGCCCGATGGCAAAAGAATTTTACGCGCATATAAGAAAATGCGGAAGAAACACTCCGCTAACGTTAACGGTTACACGGACATTAAGACTCCAACGCCACAGGCACTGATGTAGCAATAGCATGTTGGTTTTATGATAAGGTAAATCAACTCTAATATGAAATGGTGGCTTACCAACGCAAATGATGTAACGGGTAAAATATCCGGCAATACTTCTATGGAAGAAGTGATACAGCAGAGTGTAATGCTCACTTCTGTAGAAAGCCTGCTGGCATGGGGACGGAAAAATTCACTCTGGCCCTTTCACTTTGGCCTTTCCTGTTGTTTTGTAGAAATGGCTACCGCTATGACCCCTAAGTATGACATGGCGCGTTTCGGCGCGGAAGTAATAAGAGGTACTCCCCGCGAAGCAGACGTCATGATCATAGCAGGCACCGTATTCATAAAAATGGCGCCCGTCATTCAACGTTTGTATGAGCAGATGATGGAGCCCCGCTGGGTAATATCTATGGGCTCCTGTGCCAACTCCGGAGGCATGTACGACATCTACAGCGTGGTACAGGGAGTAGATAAGTTTTTACCGGTAGATGTGTATGTGCCTGGTTGCCCTCCACGCCCCGACGCATTTATGTCTGGCCTCGTGATGCTGCGCGACAGTGTAGGCAAGGAAAAGCGGCCGCTCAGCTGGGTGATCGGTGACGAAGGCGTGGTCAGGCCGGAAAAAATATCCATGAAAGATGCCCTGTATGAAAAGCGGCAACAGATGACCCAGTTTAAAACACCCGATCAGATATAATAATACTTACTAACACTAACGGATATATGAAAGATTAAACCGGAAAAAGACCACAATATTATCTTACCCCCATCTAAACTTAATACGCCATGCCAGAGCGCATTGAAGCGGAATTAAGCTCCCGTTTTGGTGATATCACCTTCAAACCTCAGGTTACACGGGATGGGACGCCCACCTTCTGGACGCCACAGGAACATATTGTGGCCGTACTACAGTTCCTTAAATCTGAAATACAAATGCCCTATCGCATGCTCTATGACCTCACGGCCATTGATGAGCGTGCGTATAAACGGCAGCAGAACGGGCATAAACCCTATGACTTTACCGTTGTTTACACACTTTTTTCCTTCGACAGAAACGAATTCCTGCGCATCAAAGCCGGTCTCCACGGCGAATACCCGGCGCTGGATACTATCACGCCCATCTGGCCGGCCGCCAACTGGTATGAACGCGAGGTGTACGATATGTTCGGCATCCGGTTCAATGGGCACCCCTTATTGAAACGCATCCTCATGCCCTCCACCTGGGAGGGGCATCCGCTCCGGAAGGAGCATCCCGCACGCGCTACTGAAATGGGACCGTTTAAGCTCTATGATGAGAAGCAGGACAGGGAGCAGGAGGCCCTGCGGTTTAAACCCGAAGAATGGGGCTTAAAACGCCATAGCGAGGACGCCGACTTCATGTTCCTCAACATAGGTCCGCAGCACCCGGGCACCCACGGTGTACTGCGCATTATTCTCCAGCTTAACGGGGAAGATATTGTAGACGCCGTACCGGATATCGGTTTTCATCACCGCGGCGCTGAAAAGATGGGAGAACGCCAGTCGTGGCACACCTACATTCCATACACCGACCGCGTGGATTATCTCGGCGGCGTGAATAATAACCTGGCTTACCTGCTGTCGGTAGAGCAGCTGGGAGAGATAGATGTACCGCTACGCGCCCAGGTGATCCGTGTTATGCTCTGCGAACTGTTCCGTATTGCCAGTCACCTGGTGTGGTATGGCACCTTTGCCCAGGACCTCGGGCAGCTGTCGCCGGTATTCTATATGTTCACCGACCGTGAACGTGTTTTCGAGATCATAGAAGCTATTTGTGGCGGCCGCATGCATCCCAACTGGTTCCGCATCGGGGGCGTGGCGCAGGACCTGCCCGATGGCTGGGAGCCGCTGGTGAAAAACTTTATCAGCTATTTCCCCAAGCAGCTGAAGGAATACGACAGCATGGTGATGAAAAATTATCTTTTTAAAGCCCGTACCAAAGGCATCGGTATTTACACACAGGAAGAAGCCATTGAATGGGGGGTAACCGGTCCGGGGCTACGGGCCTGTGGCCTGGAATGGGACATGCGCAAGAAACGGCCCTACAGCGGTTATGAGAATTTTGCTTTTGAAATACCGGTGGCACAAAATGGGGATTGTTACGACCGCGCCGTAGTACGCGTGGAAGAAATGAGACAAAGCCTGCGCATCATTGAACAATGCGTGGCCTACATGCCGGAGGGGGATTATAAGTCGCACCACCCGCTGGCCACCCCGCCGGTAAAAGCACGCACCATGCAGGATATCGAAACACTCATTCATCATTTCCTCAACGTGAGCTGGGGACCGGTAATCCCAGCCGGGGAAGCCGCCGTTTGCACAGAGGCCACCAAAGGATGGAACAGCTATTACCTTATCAGCGATGGCAATACGGCTTCTTACCGCACCAGGGTACGGACGCCGTCTTTCCCGCATATGCAGATGATCCCGCTGATCAGCCGCGGATACACCGTGGCCGATCTGTTATCAATACTCGGAGGAATGGATTATGTACTTGCAGATATTGACAGATAATATAACAACATATGCTTTCTGCTATTGAAATAGAACAGATCACACACGAAATGCAGCAGGTGCCCGTAAAAAAAGCGGCCTGTATTGAAGCATTGAAAATTATACAGGGGCAACGCCGCTGGGTATCTGATGAAAGCGTGGCAGACATTGCCGCCATCCTGGAAATGAGCACAGCAGAAGTAGACAGCGTAGCTACTTTCTACAACCTTATTTTCCGGCGCCCGGTAGGGCGGCATGTGATCCTGCTCTGTGATAGTATCAGCTGCTACGTGATGGGCTATACGGAAATTAAACAACAACTGATGGAACTGCTGCAGATCAGCTACGGACAAACAACGCCTGATGAGCGCTTTACGTTATTACCCAACGCCTGTTTGGGTACCTGCGATCACGCACCGGCTATGATCATCGACAACGACCTGTACAGGGATCTGACAACAGCTTCCCTCTCACAAATTCTGGATCAATATTTATAAAGATGGAAAAACCGCTCACACAACATATCCCCTCATCCGGAGCGCCCCTTCACCTGAAGGAGTATGAAGCAGTGGGCGGCTATGCCGCATTACGACAGGTATTGCAGGAACTCACACCTGCGGAAGTAACAGGCAAAGTAAAGGATGCAAACCTCAAAGGCCGTGGTGGAGCAGGTTTCAGCACCGGCATGAAATGGAGCTTCGTTCCGGCAGAAGTAAACGGCCCCCGCTACCTGATCTGCAATGCCGATGAAATGGAACCCGGTACTTTCAAAGACCGCTGGCTGCTGGAAGGCAACCCGCATCAGCTGCTGGAAGGAATGATCATTTCAGCTTATGCTATACAGGCCACACAGGGTTTTGTATTTATGCGCTGGGCATATAAGGAAGCCGCGCGCATCATGAACCAGGCTATTGCAGATGCTTATGCCGCTGGTTATCTCGGCAAAAATATACTCGGTAAAAATTATAGCCTGGAAATGCAATTGCATACAGGCGTAGGCAGGTATATGTGCGGGGAAGAAACCGCCCTGCTCAATTCGCTGGAAGGCAAGCGCGCCGTACCCCGTGCCAAGCCTCCGTTCCCGCAGGTAAGCGGGCTGTTTGGAAAACCTACTATTGTTAACAACGTGGAAACATTGTCTTACATACCGCATATTATCAGCAAAGGCGGCGACTGGTTCAAATCATTGAGCTATACCGCCGACGGGGGTACGAAAATATACGGTGTAAGCGGAAAAGTAAACAAGCCCGGTGCCTGGGAACTACCTATGGGCGTTACTATGCGGGAATTACTGGAGGAACATGCGGGTGGTATGAAGGCGGGATACCGATTCCGCGGTGCGCTGCCCGGTGGTGCTTCAACTGATTTCTTAACCGATGCCCACCTCGATGTGAAAATGGACTTCGCAGGAGTAGCTGCCGCGGGAAGCCGCCTGGGTACCGGCACTATGGTGATACTGGACGACCGCACCTGCCCGGTGGGGTTTGTACATAACCTGGAGCATTTCTTTGCGCAGGAATCGTGCGGCTTTTGCACGCCCTGCCGCGAAGGATTGCCCTGGACGGAAAAAATATTATATGCAATGGAACAGGGACAAGGGACTTATGCAGACCTGGAGCAACTGGAAATGCATACCAGGCTGTTAGGCCCCGGGAATACTTTCTGCGCACTGGCGCCCGGCGCTATGGAACCGTTGCAAAGCGCGTTGAAATATTTCCGGGAGGATTTTGAACAACACATCAAAGAAAAAAAATGTCCATATGCCAATCATACACATTGATAATAAAACCTACGAAGTAAAGGAAGGCAAAAACCTGCTGGAGGCTTGCCTGTCGCTTGGTTTAAACCTTCCTTACTTTTGCTGGCACCCCGCCCTGGGTGCAGTAGGGGCCTGCCGTCAATGCGCCGTTAAGGTGTTCAAAGATGAGGACGATAAGAAAGGCAAGATCATGATGTCGTGCATGGAGCCGGTAAAGGATCAGATTCGTTTATCCATCGACGATAGCGATGCCCGCAATTTCAGGGAACATGTGATCGGCTGGCTGATGACCAATCACCCGCACGATTGCGCCGTATGCGATGAAGGCGGTTCCTGCCACCTGCAGGATATGACGGTGATGACAGGCCACTCTTACCGCGATTATCATTTCACAAAACGAACTTATAACAACCAATATCTCGGACCATTTCTTAATCATGAAATGAACCGTTGCATCCAGTGCTACCGCTGTGTAAGATTTTATAAAGATTTTGCCGGAGGAAAAGACCTGGATGTGTATGCCGCGCATAACCATGTATATTTCGGACGGCAGCAGGACGGTACGCTGGAAAGTGAGTTCAGCGGCAACCTGGCTGAAATTTGTCCTACCGGTGTGTTTACAGATAAAACCCTGAAGCAGCACTACACCCGTAAATGGGATCTTACCTCCGCTGCTTCCGTATGCCAGGGCTGCGGCCTGGGATGCAATATCATCGCTGGCGAACGCTATGGCGCCGTGCGGCAGATCACTAACCGGTTTAACGGTGCGGTAAACGGTTATTTCCTTTGCGACCGTGGCCGCTATGGCTACGAGTTTGTAAACAGTGAACAACGGATCAAAACACCGATGGTGTATCATGGACCTTCGGATAAAGCCAACGGTATCCCGGTGTTGCAGCATGTGCAGCAACGGATGGTACCGGGAAAAACAATCGGCATCGGCTCACCAAGAGCTTCCCTGGAATCAAACGCTGTGCTGAAGGAACTGGTGGGAGCAGAGAATTTCTACCTCGGGGTATCCGCAGCAGATCACGACCTGGTATCGCTTTCCCTCAGAATACTGCAACAGGGACCGGTGCGCAGCGCTTCCCTGCAGGATGCAGCAGCAGCAGACGTAGTGCTTATTCTCGGTGAAGACGTTACCAACACGGCGCCGATGCTGGCCTTGTCGGTACGGCAGGCCATCCGCCGCATCCCGGTAGCAGAAGTGATCAGTCACATTCACATGCCCGCCTGGCAGGATGCTGCAGTGCGGGAAGCCGTTCAGGACAGCAAAGGCCCCCTGTATATTTTAAATGTGCAGGAAACAAAACTGGATGAACTGGCAAAAGGCGCCTATCACACCGCACCCGACAACATTGCCCGTATAGGCTTTGGCGTTAGCCACCTGCTGAGCAGTAAAATGCCGGAAGTAAAAGGGATGTCTGAACAGGGCAAAGCAATTGCCGCAGAAATAGCAGGGGTACTCAAAGCAGCGAAGCACCCGCTTATTATTGCAGGCTATGGTGGCGGCAGTGAAGCTATCATCAAGGCCGCAGCTAATGTGGCATGGTCGCTGCACGACCTGGGCATCGATGCTATGCTCACCTATACAGTGCCGGAATGCAACAGTGCAGGGCTTGAAATGCTGGGTGGCCACCGGCTGGACTCGGCGGTAGACCGCGCGCTGAACAATGAAGCAGATACGGTGATCGTGCTTGAAAATGACCTGTACCGCAGGCTGAACCAGCATCGTGCAGAACAGTTCTTCGGAAAAGTAAAGGATGTGATCCTGCTCGATCATCTTTATAACCCTACTGCTGAAAAGGCTACTATTATTCTCCCTGCAGGAACTTTTGCGGAATCAGACGGTACGCTGGTGAATAATGAAGGTCGCGCCCAGCGTTTTTTCCAGGTGTTTTCTCCCGGCTCCGCGGTACAGGAAAGCTGGCGCTGGCTGTTACAGGTAGCAAAGGCAACAGGGCACACTGCACTTTCTGCACTGGAGCACCTGGATGATGTGGTGGATCATATTGCCCGTACCCACAAAGTATTTGAAGGTATTGATACGCTTGCTCCGCATGCCGGTTTCCGTATTGCCGGTCAGAAAGTGCCCAGGGAGCCTCACCGTTTCAGCGGCCGCACGGCTATGCAGGCTAATATTAACGTAAGCGAGCCACGGCCGCCGCAGGATATGGATACCGCTTTGTCGTTCACCATGGAAGGATACCGCGGGGAACCGCCTTCTTCCATGATCCCTTTCTTCTGGGCGCCCGGATGGAACTCTGTACAGTCAGTGAATAAATTCCAGGTGGAAACGGGTGGACCGCTGCATGATGGTAACCCGGGACGCCGGCTCATTGAACCTCACGTTAACGGGCATACGCCGTTTTACACCGAGGTGCCGGAACCTTACCTGCCGCTCAAAGAACATTTATTACTGGTGCCGCTCTATCATATTTTCGGATCTGAAGAGCTGAGTGTGCATACACCGGGCATTGCTGAGCGTATTCCTGCTCCGTACATCATGCTGCACAGCGAAGATGCCAAACGGTTGCAGGTCGCCGAAGGCCACCTGCTGCATTTTATGGATTACGGGCATCAATATACGTTACCGGTGATCATTAACGATACCTTACAGGAAGGCGTTGCGGGGATCCCTGTAGGCCTGCCGGGCATGCAGATCTCAGAGGCGCCGCAACTGATAAAAGTATAATGCTATGATAAACTTCTGGTGGATTATAGGCGGGGTGCTTTTTGCACTGTTAAATACGGCCGCCGGGCTTATATGGGTGGAGCGCCGGATGCTGGCGCTGTGGCAGGACCGCTATGGACCCAACAGGGCAGGGCCTTTCGGCTTGCTGGTGGTACTGGCGGATACGATCAAGTTGTTTTTTAAGGAAGACTGGATTCCTCCTTTCGCAGATAAAGTAGTGTTTGTGTTTGCACCCGGCGTGGTGATGCTGAGTGTGCTCATGAGCTTTGTGGTGATACCATTCGCACCGGGTATCATAGTAGCCGATCTGAATATAGGGTTGTTGTTTTTCCTGGCTATGTCGTCGCTGGGTGTATACAGCGTGGTTTTGGGCGGTTGGGCTTCCAACAATAAATACGCCTTGCTGGGCGCTATGCGCGGGGCCTCACAGATGATCAGCTACGAAGTATTTATGGGGCTGGCACTGATGGGCGTGGTGGTATTGAGTGGTTCTTTCAATCTTGCTGAAATAGTGGAAGCACAGCGGAAAGTATGGTTTATCATTCCGCAGTTTATTGGCTTCCTTATTTTCCTGGTAGCAGGCGTAGCGGAAACGCACCGTTTGCCCTTTGATATTCCTGAGGCGGAAAGTGAGCTGGTGGCAGGGTTTCACTCTGAATATTCAGGGATGAAGTTCGGCATGTTCTTTATTGGCGAATACCTGGGCGTAACGCTGATTTCCGGTATGCTGGTAACGCTTTATTTCGGTGGCTGGCTTGGCCCTGCATTTTTACCGCCGGTGCTGTGGTTTGTGATAAAAACGTTTGCGTTTATCATGCTGTTCATCCTGTTCCGCGCTTCTATGCCGCGGCCACGTTATGATCAGCTGATGGAATATGGCTGGAAAATATTGTTTCCTTTATCGATCTTAAACCTGATGGTAACAGCTGCCATTAAGCTGTGGTTAAATTCTTAAAACAACGAACATGTTTAGTCTGGTAAGAAGTATGTGGCTGATATTCCTGCATATGTTCCATAAGCGGGAAACATTTCAGTACCCTGAGCAGAAGGCGCCATTGCCGGCCCGCTGGCGGGGCCGCATTGCGTTAACCCGCGATCCGGACGGAGGCGAACGGTGTGTAGGCTGTTACCTCTGTGCGGCCGCCTGTCCTGTGGATTGTATCTCCCTGCAGGCAACGGAAGATGATGCAGGCAGAAGGTACCCGGAATTTTTCCGGATCAACTTTTCCCGCTGTATTTTCTGTGGCTTTTGCGAAGAGGCTTGTCCTACTTACGCGATACAGTTGTTGCCCGATTTTGAGATGGCGGAATATAACCGGCAGAACCTGGTGTACGAAAAGAAAGACCTGCTCATTAACAGCGAAGGCAAGTATCCCGGCTACAATTATTACAATGTGGCCGGTATGGCTATTCGCGGAAAAGACAAAGGCGATGCGCAACACGAAGAACCGCCGGTAGATATTAAAAGCCTGATACCATGATAGGGACTGCATTTTATATTGCTGCGTTCATCGCGGTATTAGCTACGGTGATGGTGATCACCCGGTACAATATTATGCACGCCCTGCTGTACCTGGTGGTTTCTTTACTGGCAGTAGCAGTGGTGTTATATCTCTACGGCGCGCCTTTCATGGCAGCACTGGAAGTGATTGTATATGCCGGCGCCATTATGGTATTACTCATCTTTTTTGTGATGATGCTCAACCTTGGAAAAGAGTCGGCTGTACAGGAAAAGCTGTGGCTGAAACCGCGTATCTGGATCTTTCCTTCTTTGCTTTGCATCATTTTGCTTGGGGAGCTTGTTTTCCTGGTATTGCAGAATCATCAGCCGGTTTCGGAGGTGAAGATGGTGAATCCAAAAGAGGTGGGCATGGCTTTATTCGGGCCTTATATCCTGGCGGTAGAGCTTACCGGGATGTTACTGATGGCAGGCATTGTAGGCGCTTATCATTTAGGACGGCAGAAAGAAAAAACATTGCACCGGTTCCTTGAAAATAATCAATCATGATATTACATCCTACCACTGCGGGTATGTTGCTCGCCGGCGTTTTATTTGTGCTGGGACTGATCAGTATCCTGGTTCGCCGCGACATCATCTTTATGTTGCTTTCTGTGGAAATTATGCTGAACGCCGCAGGGCTGGCCTTTGTAGTGGCGTCTTCCCACTGGGGCACGGCCGACGGGCAGGTGATGTTCATCTTCATACTGGCGATGGCGGCGGCGGAAGTTTCGGTAGGACTGGCATTGATCTTACAGCTATATCATCAGCTCAAAACACTGGACAGCGACGAAGCAGCAAAAATGAACGGATAAAATATTCAATTGTATGTTTCCTGCACTCATACCGATCCTGCCTTTTATAAGTGCTTTCCTGCTTATGCTGGGCTGGAAGCGGATTAGCCGTATAGGCGTTACCGTAATAGGATGCGGCAGCATCGGGTTAGCTGCATTGGTGGCCATCATTATTGCCATGCAGTTTGCCGCGAATGGGGAACAGGCCATTGTGCAGCATACCGGCAACTGGCTGGAAGCCGGTGGTTTTAAAACGGGCTTCGATTTCCGGATGGATGCACTGTCGGTAGTATTTGTGCTGGTGATCACTATTGTAGGGTTCCTGATCCATATATATGCTTCCGGTTACATGCATGACGAACTGGATTATGCCCGCTTCTTTGCCTGTATGAATTTATTTGTAGGCGCTATGCTTACACTGGTAATGGCAGATAATTTATTGCTCCTGTATTTCGGCTGGGAAGGTGTTGGTCTTTGCAGTTACCTCCTCATCGGCTTCTGGTATAAAGATCCGGCCAATGGATATGCAGCGCGGAAAGCTTTCATAGTAACGCGGGTGGGCGATACCGCTATGGCCATTGCATTGTTTATGTTGTTCCAGTATACCGGTACTTTAAGCATTCCCGGCATATTGGAAAACAGCAGGCATGTATGGTCTGTGAACGATGGCATGATTACCGTAATAGCCCTGCTGCTGCTGGGTGGCGCCGTAGGTAAATCGGCCCAGCTACCCCTGCAAACGTGGCTGCCCGATGCCATGGCCGGGCCTACACCGGTGAGCGCATTAATACATGCTGCCACTATGGTTACAGCCGGTGTTTACCTCATTGCACGTACACATACTTTATTTGAACTGGCGCCGGCAGCGCAAGCCATCACTGCTGTAATAGGCGCTGTTACATTGATACTGGCTGGTTTCAGCGCATTGGTGCAAACGGATATCAAAAGGGTACTGGCCTATTCAACAGTGAGCCAGATCGGGTATATGTTCCTGGCGCTGGGTTGTGGTGCATGGTCGGCTGCAGTATTTCATTTTGTAACACATGCTTTCTTTAAAGCCTTATTATTCATGGCAGCGGGGGCTATAATCGTTGCACTGCACCATGAGCAGGATATGTTTAAGATGGGTGGATTAAAAAAACAATTGCGGGGTGTGTACTGGGTATTCCTTATCGGTTGCGCTTCCCTGGCGGCTATTCCTTTTGTAACAGCAGGGTTCTATAGTAAAGACCAGATCATCTGGTTATCCTGGTCGGCGGCGGGCGGTCATGTTGGCTTCTGGCTGGCGGCTTTGCTGGGCGCACTGCTCACGGGCATGTACACCTTCCGCATGTTCTTCCTGGTGTTTTACGGAGAAGAGAAAACAAAGGTGCACCATCAGCCGGGGAACAGTATGATGATCCCTCTTTACATACTGGCCGTGTTATCTACGGTAGCAGGGTTTATAGAACTGCCGCATACCATGGGACATGTAACCCTGTTCAGTAACTGGTTGCAGCCGGTATTGCCTGCAGTATCAGTATTACATGAAAGCCCTGGTATGGAATGGACCTCGCAGGCATTGTCGGCTTTGCTGGCGCTGAGCGGTATAGGGTTGGCCTATGCCTGGGTGGTAAAGCATCCCAAAGGAATGTCCGATTTCCTGGAAATGCCTGCCATCATGTGGCTGCGTGGCTACTGGGGCAGGGGATGGGATTTTGATGAATTGTACAACGTGTTGCTGGTGCGTCCTTATGTGTACCTGTCGCGCATCAACAGAAGGGATCTGATAGATACGATCTACACCGGGCTGGGAGCATTTATGGAATGGTGTCATAACGTGCTCGCACGTACGCAGAGCGGTTTGTTAAGATGGTATATACTAAGCGTGGTGCTTGGCGCAGTGGCGATATTATCTGTACTGATCTGGCGGATTTACCTATAACCGGAACGATTAAACGAAAAGTTATGATACTGCTGGTAATGATATTGGTTCTTTTTGTTGCGGCGTTATTGTCCTGGGCAGCCGGCGTGAAAAGCCATGCGGCCAGCCGCTGGATAGCCCTTTGCAGCCTGCTGGTGAATCTCGGCATTATCACCGGGGTTTGGCTGGAACATACGCACAGTAACAACCGTTGGTGGTACCAGTTCCGGATGGATTGGGTACCGCATTTTGGTATCAGCCTGCACCTGGCCATGGACGGATTGAGTATGCTGATGCTGGCGCTTACTTTTTTCCTGGGAGCGCTGGCGGTGCTGATCTCCTGGAAGGAGATACAGAACCGGGTAGGGTTCTTTCACTTTAACCTGTTGTTTGTGCTTTGCGGTATTACCGGCGTATTTCTTACCATGGATCTTTTTTTGTTTTATTTTTTCTGGGAGATGATGCTGATACCCATGTATTTCCTGATTGGTATCTGGGGACATGAGCACCGGGAATATGCAGCCAATAAGTTTTTCCTGTTTACCCAGGCGGGAGGCCTGCTGATGCTGCTGGCCATACTGGGGCTTTATTTTGTGCATAAAGCTAACACTAACGTATATACGTTTAATTATTTTGAATTACTGAACACACCTATGACGCCTTTCATGGAGCGTTGGCTGATGCTTGGCTTCCTGGTTGCTTTCCTGGTGAAATTACCGGCAGTGCCTTTTCATACCTGGTTGCCGGATGCGCATACGGAAGCGCCTACCGCCGGTAGCGTGATACTGGCGGGGCTGCTGCTGAAAACCGGCGCTTATGGTATCCTCCGTTTTGTATTGCCGCTGTTTCCCGCAGCGGCGGCGGATATAGCGCCGGTAGCTATGTTGCTGGGCGTGGCAGGCATCCTGTACGGCGGTATGCTGGCTTATGCTCAAACGGATCTGAAAAGACTGATCGCCTACACCAGTGTAAGCCATATGGGTTTTGTGCTGCTGGGCGCTTTCGCCTTCAATGAAATAGCGTACCAGGGAGTAGTGATGCAAATGATTACACATGGCATCAGCACCGGCGCATTGTTTATTATTGCCGGTGCATTGTATGAACGCATACATACCCGCAACCTGCGGCAGATGGGCGGTTTATGGCTGCGGCTTCCAATGATGGGCAGCGCTGCCATGATCTTTGTAATGGCCTCTCTTGGTTTACCGGGACTGGGCAATTTTGTGGCGGAGTTCCTGGTGTTGCTGGGCAGCTGGCAGGCCAGCCATGTGTTTACCATCCTGGCTACTATCGGCCTGGTGGTGGCAACGGCGTATTCGCTGCGTATTATGCAGAAAGTTTTCTTCGGTCCCTGCGACCGGCAGTATGCCATGCCCGATCTGAACGGGCGTGAGCTGGTGATCATAATAGCCCTGGTAATAGTGATATGCTGGCTGGGCTTCCATCCGCAACCGGTATTGAATACTTCCCAAAACATCGACTATGTCATTCGCTGATTTTTTAAGTCTTGGTCCGTTGATCACCCTGTGCGCTGCCGCAGTGGTAGCCATGTTGCTGGTAGCGGCCTGGCGTAATCACCGCATTGTATACAGCTTTTCGCTGATTGCTTTTGGTATGGCCATGGCAGCGGTAATTCCTGCCATCAAATATATTCCGCACCCGGTGCCGCCGTTACTGGTGATCGACGAATTTTCCCTCTTTAATTCCGGGTTGATACTGGTATCAGGGTTTATTATCCTGTTGTTGTCATTTAACTATTTTGAGGAAAGGGAAGAGCGGAAAGAGGAGTATTACATTCTCCTGTTACTGGCTACTATAGGCGCTTTGGTGCTGGTAGTGAGCCGTCATTTTATGTCGCTGTTCCTGGGACTGGAAATACTGAGTATCAGTTTGTACGGATTAATTGCGTACCTGCGTGCCCGTGAGCGTTCTGATGAAGCGGGTATCAAGTACCTGATGCTGGCGGCTTTATCTTCGGCCTTCCTGTTGTTTGGAATGGCGCTGATATATGCCTTCACGGGGCACATGGATTTTCCGGGCATAGGCGCCGCATTGCGGGAGGCAGGTTACCTGCCGGTGAGTGTGATGGCAGGCTTTGGCCTGATGCTGATAGGAGTGGGCTTTAAACTGGGCATTGTTCCTTTCCATATGTGGGCGCCGGATATTTATGAAGGCGCGCCGCTGCCGGTGGCAGCCTTTATTGCAACTGTTTCCAAAGGAGCCATGTTGGTGCTGCTTATCCGGTTCTACCAGGATATTCACGGCAACGATTACCCGATGTTGTGGTGGATTGTGGCTATTATAGCCGTGGCTTCTATGTTTGCGGGCAACTGGCTGGCGCTTACCCAGCAGAACATCAAACGTATCCTGGCTTATTCTTCTATTGCGCATATGGGTTATATCCTGGTGGCTTTTTTATCCGGTGTGCAAACGGGATTGGAGGCGCTGGCTTTTTACCTGGTGGCTTATTTTATTACCAGTATCGGCGCTTTCGGGGTGGTGATTGTGATGTCGAGCAGTTTGCAGGATGCAGAAACGATTGCTGATTACAGGGGGCTGTTCTGGCGGTATCCCTGGGTAGCTACGGTATTTACGGCCATGTTGTTGTCGCTGGCGGGTATCCCGCTTACAGCGGGCTTTATCGGTAAGTTTTACGTGGTGTTGGCAGGGGTGGATGGTCACCAGTGGTTCCTGCTGTTTATGCTGGTGATTAACAGTGTGATTGGCTTATATTATTATATCAGGCTGGTAGCAGCTATGTTTGCGGTGCCTGCAAAAGGGCAACAAACAATGGTGGTACCGGCCCTGCCCATGGCCGGTAATATTACCCTGGTTATTTTAACCATACTGTTAATAGGGCTGGGTGTATATCCTACTGCTATGATGGCGCTGATCCAGCAAATGATGCGGATCCTTGTTTAACCCGCCCTGTTCTGTTCATCGCTGGTACCGGTTTTCCTTTCGCGGGCGGCTTTAATGGTAGCGCTGCCAAACTTATAGCTGAAGGAAAGGTTCACCGTGCGGAACTGCCAGGTATTAAAAATGCTCATGTTCAGGTTGGCAAATTCTGCAGCCCCGCGGTAGCTTTCATTCCGCAGGATATTGTTATAGCTTAATTTCACTGTAGCGTTTTTATTCAGGAACATTTTCTGAACGCCCAGGTTCAGGTTATACTGTGCGTAGCCCCTGAAAATACCGAAAACAAAAGGCGAGTTATAGTATCCCATCACCTCTACCTTAAAATCTTTCGGAAGGGTAATGGTATTGGTACTGCTGATATAACAATTAAAGTTATAGCGGTAGTAAGGATCGTTAGTGGCAGGATCTTCAAAACGGTATTTGTTATAAGAGAAATCAGCATTGTTATCACTGGTCCACCACTTTGTAACCTGGAAAGGCAGCGTGAACAGGATACTGTAGATATCGGTTTTATCGTAGTTACGCTCTGTACTGATGGAGGCCTTGGTACTATCATCCTGGGTAATAAATTCTTCCATCATATCCTTGATCCGGCTATAGCGGAAGGTAGCGATGTACTTGTCCTTAAACGTATAGGCCAGTTCGGCAATATTGCTGTATTGTGGCCGCAGGTAAGGGTTTCCCCGGAAATACGTATACTTGTCCAGGTAAAACATAAAAGGGTTCAGCTGACCATATTGTGGTCTTTCTATCCTGCGCGACATTGCCAGGCTTACTTTATTTTTATCGTTTAGCTTTTGCTCTATATTAATATTCGGAAAGAAGTCGGTATACGAACGTTTCACATTGGTGCCTGTTGTATAAGAAGTACCGTTGGATTCCGTGTTCTCTACCCTGAGGCCCAGCTGCAGGTTTGTTTTGTGTATTTGTTTTTTATAGGTGGCGTAAGCGGCATAAATATTTTCCTGGTAGTTAAAACGGTCGCTTAAGGAAGGGGACGGTTTATAACTGCCATGAAACAATGAGTCAAACTGTAACACATTGGTGGTGGTTACAAAGCTGGTTTTGGCGCCGGCTTCCAGTTTGCCTTCCTTTCCCAGGGGCCAGCTCAGATCTGCTTTGAGGCTTTTGATGATCACCTGGGTGCCGCCTGTGGTGCGGATACTGTTGGGGTTGCGGTTCAGCTCTGTTTTGGCATCATGCAGGCTGTCGTTCAGCTGCATAAGCCGGTGGTTATTGAACTGGGCATAATCTGCATCAAAACTGATTTCGCGGCCGCCGGCTGTATCCAGTATGATTTTATAGTTCAGGTTAAGCGCAATGTTATCGAACTTATTATCATTGGTGGTAAGGGAGTTCACAATGGAGTCTGCCGGCATATTGATACGGCCGAGATTTGCATCGCTGTAGATCTGGTTACTGAAGGCGTTTTTATAGCCATTAGCCAGTATACCGATAGTTTGTTTGTCGGTGATAAAGTAGTCCGTTCCTACCTTCAGGTAGTTGTTCTTAAAGCGGTTGCGTTGAAATATATTTTGCTGGAGATAGGTAGAGCTGCCGTCGCTTTCTTTTACGTTCCTGCTGTATTCACGGGTCACCTGGCGGGGATAGTCGCCCTGGTCGAAGTTGCCGAACAGGTTGAATTTTTCTGTTCTCCAGTTGATATTACCGGAAATACCATAGCGGCCGTATCTCGACTGGGTAAGGGTAGCATTTAC
>NZ_DATMTE010000651.1:0-5518 GCF_035564935.1 Chitinophaga sp.
AATTCTTTGTTAAGAACATACTTATTTCAGCAGAGGTTTAAAGTTACCGAGTGAAGATGTGAACAATGAACGCACATTTTTTTACCGGTTATAAACACTACTTTCATATTTAAATTATCGCGTACATGATTTTCCGTTCACTACAGCTGCTGATCTGGTTGTTTATCGCGCCCCTGGCGGGGAAAGGCGCTATTGTTATCCAGGGGCAGCTGAAAGAAAACCCGCACAGTATTGTTACCCTTTATGGTTACGCCGATTATATCAGTAAGGCGCCAGTAGAAATTATGCAGGTACATACAAATGGCGCCGGTAGTTTCCGGGCAACAGTAGCGGATTCCTGCGGCCCGCTGCTGAAGCTCCTGGTGGAAAACAGGTCGTTTTCTTTTTTGGCGCTGCCCGGCGGCGCCTATACTATTTACGACAGCACGGGCACATTTACCGTAACGGATAATGCCGGTACGCCTGTTAACCGGCTGCTGCATAGCATGGAACAGGATCTTGTACAAAACTGGTGCCCGCTGTTTGTGGATACCACCGGCCTTTTCCGGTTAACGTTGCCGGCAGATACTGTTTTTAACCGCTTTCAAGATATTGTATCAAAATATATCCCGGATACCTCGTCGGCCGCCTACCCGCTGTTGCGTTATGATGCAGCCATGTATTATCTCTTATTTATGCATCAACTGCCGGATACTACCGGTTTGATGGATCATTTTGAGAATGTTTATTTCAATTCATCATCTATAACAGTCAGAAATCCATTTTACATGGAGTTGCTTGGTAATTATATGGAGATAAGAATGATTATGTTTGCGCATTACCGGTACAAAGGCAACACAAACAACCTGCTGGACAGGGCCACTCATGAAGCGGCATACTTTAGATCCCCGCAGCTGAAGGAGCTGGCACTGGTGGCAGGATGCCGGCAGGCTTACCGGGTAGACCGTGAGCCGGAACAGAAAGAGGAGTTATCGCGCCGCATCCGTACCACTATACTAAATGATGTTGCCGGTCCGGCTACCCGGAATATGCTGCTCAACGTCATTTCAGAAAATACCCGGGCCCGCGTCGGAAATAAATTTCCAATGCTGCCGCTAAAAAATGAAAAGAATGAAACTATAACGCTTGCAGATATTAAATCAGAACTGATACTGGTGGATTTTTGGGCCACCTGGTGCTGGGGCTGCGTGGAAGGAATGAAACAATTCCCAGACTGGATCAGTCAATGTAAAGGACAGCTTACCATTGTATCTGTTTCCGTTGATGATAACCTGGAAAGAATGAATGCATTCCTCTCAAAACGTGTAGCCGTACCCGGAGTACGTTACTTATATAACGGTCGTACCGGCGGCTACCCCGATAAGTTGCAGATCACCGGTTATCCTACCTATATCCTTCTCAATAAAAGCAGGGAAATAATCGCCATGCCGGGTTATACCTCTTCTGTGCCGGAGCAGCTGCAGGCCGCATTGCACCTATCTTCCCACAAATAACGTCTTGCCAGAAAAACAAAAACAAAAATCAAATTAATCAGCATAATCATCATCGTCCTGAGTCGGACAAACTCCGCACGCAATGCGGAAAATTTGACCCGCCGAAAAATTCCCGATATCGAAAACCCTTTGAAAGATATAACCCTACTTTTGCAACAGATCAGATACCTATAGTATTCTGTATGCTGAATACCCGGTAACCATGCTACGGGATCCATTTTTTCACAGGCATACAAACAGAGAAAATAAGACACAGGCCTATTCCGCAGGGACACCCGCGGGATACGGGATGCCTTTGCCTGTACATCGTTTCAATAAAGCTGTTTTAAAAATGTATATCAGAAAACTTTTGCTGACCAGCATCCTATTATCCCTTGCTGTTTTTAGCTTTGCCCAACAGATAAATAATGCTGTGATCAGCGGTTATTTAAAAGATGCATCCGGCTCTCCAATACCAGGCGCTTCTGTAAAATTGCATCATACCAGCGCTAACGCTATTTCCAATACAGATGGATTTTTCAGTATCCGGAATGTACATCCCGGTAAACATATTGTGACTGTTTCTGCTGTAGGCTTTAAAACAAAAGAACAATCCTTTGATGTAAAGTCAGGTGAAGAAAAAATGCTGAACATCACCATTGAACAATCCATCAGTGAAATTAACACGGTATCGGTAATCGGGCGCTCCGCCAGCCAGGAAGTAAACCGCCAGGCTTATAACGTAACCGCCATCGATGCAAAAAAACTCTATAACTCCACCCTCGACCTGTCGCATGCACTGGACCGCGTTTCCGGTATCCGTGTGCGGGAAGACGGCGGCCTCGGCTCCCGTATGAACTTTTCCCTCAACGGCTTTACCGGACGCCAGGTGAAATTTTTTCTTGACGGTGTGCCCATGGATAACTTCGGTTCTTCTTTCCAGCTGAATAATATTCCCATCAACCTCGCGGAAAGAGTGGAAGTATATAAAGGCGTGGTGCCTATCTGGCTTGGCTCCGATGCGTTAGGCGGCGCTATCAATATTGTTACCGGCAACAACCAGCATAGCTACCTCGATGCTTCTTACTCATTCGGTTCCTTCAATACACACCGTTCCACGCTGAATGCAGGATATACCGCCAAATCAGGTTTTACTGTGCAGGTAAATGCGTTCCAGAACTACTCCGATAATAACTACCGGGTACGGGTAAACGTAGCAGATCTTAAAACAGGTGAGTACTACCCGCGTCAATGGGTAAGAAGGTTTCACGATACCTATCATAACGAAACCATCATCGCCAATGTGGGCGTTGTGGGAAAAAAATATGCCGATAAGCTGCTCTTCGGCATTACCATGGGCCGGAACTACGCGGAAATTCAAACCGGCGCCAGGATGGTAAGCGTGTTCGGGAACTGGCACCGCAGGGGTGATATCATTATGCCAAGTGTGAAGTACCAGGTGAAAGACCTGTTCATAAAAGGACTGAACTTCAGCCTGACAGGTAACTACAACTTTGGCCACGAACAGAATATCGATACCGTGAACCGCCGTTATAACTGGTTTCAGCAATATGAGCCAAACAACGGTGCAGAAAGGGAACGCTCCATGTATAAATTCAGCAACAACAATGGTATTGGCGCCGCTAACCTCAGCTATAAAATAAATGATCACCATTCCTTTGTATTGAATGACGTATATAACACCTTCAACCGTAAAGGAAAAGATGAACTGTTCCCAGTAGATGAAAAATACGACCAGCCCAGGAAAGTAAGCAAAAATATTCTTGGCCTTGGGTATAAGTTCGACTACAGCGATAAGTGGAATACTTCCGTTTTTGTGAAAAATTACGCACAGCGGAACCGCTTCTCCCAAAGCTATAATCCCAGTGGGAACTGGGGTGATGTGGCTTACAAGGCGCTGGAAACAACATTCAATAAACTGGGTTATGGTATCGCTACCACCTACTTCCTGTTACCGGCGCTGCAACTGAAAACCTCTTATGAAAAGAGTTACCGCCTGCCGGAAACGGAGGAGCTTTTTGGAGACATGATCAACCTGGAAGGTAATACCGACCTGAAACCGGAAACCAGCAATAACTTCAACTTCGGCGTAAATTACCAGGCGCATATCCGGGAAGACCACCGCTTCAGCTTTGATGCCAACTTCCTTTACCGTGATGCGAAAGACTTTATCCGTCCTATGCTGAATCCTAACCAAACCAAGCAAACAAACGGCAACCTCGCTGCTGTAACCAATATGGGGCTGGATGGTGAAGTAAGATACTCCTTCAGGCAACTGTTCACAGCCGGTGTAAACCTTACTTACCAGAACCTGCGCAACAATACTGAATTTGAAGATGGGCAAAAGAACCGGAGCCCGCTGTACCGCGACCGCATTCCTAACATGCCTTATCTTTTTGGTAATGCAGATGCCTCGCTCTTTTTTAAGAACGTATTCAAAAAAGGAAATAATCTTACCCTGGGCTACAACTTCCTGTATGTACATGCTTACTATCTCTCCTGGCCCGGCCAGGCGGAAGAAAAGCTGGAAATCCCGCGGCAGTTTTGCCAGGATGTAAACCTGGTGTACAGCCTGGCTAACGGAAGGTATAATGTATCGGTAGAATGTAAAAACCTGGTGGACAACCGGCTGTACGACAACTTTACTTTACAGAAACCAGGCCGCGCGTTTTATGCAAAGCTGAGATACTTTATCAGCAAGTAATCATCAATCATTCAATTTTTCAATACATCGTGATGAGAAAAATCAGTAAGCTTTTATTCCTCGCAGGCAGTATGGCGCTGCTGGGGATATCATGCGATAAGGAGGATATGTTAGACGAAACTTTTACGGAAGGCCAATTCCAGGGACTTTCAAAATACGTGGTAACGGTAACGCCTATTGGAACAACCGGTATTGCGGATATCCTCCTCACGGCGGACAGGCTGGATCAGGGTACTATCAGCACTGCAGGTAATGGTAAAGAACAGGACGGTTCCTACCGTTACTATATGACACATAAAGGTCGCTTTTTCAGTTTGCTTTATGGACAGGGAAATCCCGGCGCTGTAACCACTTACAGGTTCAGTCCCGCAGGCAAACTGGTGAAATCTTCCGAATTTCAGACAGAAACCGTGCAGGTGTTCACTAAAGTAAATGATGAACTGCTACTGATTAAAGTACCCAGGAGCGGCGCTAATGAAACAGCCGGCATGTATCGTATTGATGCGCTGAAATCAAGGATAGTGGGCCGCGATAGTATCAACATCGTGAAGCTGGCTGCCAACGGGGAAAGAGCCCACTTCACCTGGGCTACGCAGGTAGGTAACAAAGTGTTTGTGCCGTATATGAGTATCAAAGGTTGCTGCAACGATGCATTTGGTACCGTATACCCCGACAGCAGTTGGGTGGCTGTATTTTCCTATCCTGAACTGGACCTGGAAAAAGTGATCCGCGATAACCGCACCAGCTACCTGGGCAATTATTTCAGCAATGGTTTATCGGTAACAGAAAATGGCGATGCCTATGGTTTCTCTTCAGCTGCTGCCACCAATTCAGGTGTGGTAACCACTACCAAACCGTCTGCCATCGTGAAAATTCCAAACGGTACAATGGAATTTGACAAAAGCTATTTCTTCAATATACAGGAAGCCTCCGGCGGACATCATATTTCCACGCATACTTACCTGGGAGATAACGTGTTCCTGTTAATGATGTATGAAACAGCAGGCGCCGTGAAAGGTAACCTGAAAATGGCATTGGCTAACGTGAACACCAAAACCTTTACCTGGATAACAGGCGGCCCGGTAGAAATTACGTCCACCTCTGCTGCATATAATAACAACACGCTTTCTGAAGATGGTAAAACAGGTTTTATTGGCCTGAATACTACCACGGGAAGCTGGGTATATAAAATAGACATAGCAACGGCTTCAGCTTCATCAGGTCTTACGGTGGAAGGCGGTAAAATTACAGCTATCACCAAAGTAGAATATTGACATCATTTTTATACAGAAAAATATGAATGCAAATTCAAAGAAAACGA
>NZ_DATMTE010000652.1:0-6408 GCF_035564935.1 Chitinophaga sp.
GAACGCCAGCAGCAAAGACTCCTTCGATTCATAATGCAGGTATAAACTGGCCCGCGCCACGCCAGCCTCCTCAATCACCTGGTTAATGCCGGTGGCATGATAACCCTGGTTATAAAAAAGTGCGGTTGCCGTATCAAGTAAACGCTGTTTCGGATCGCCTGTCTTTTTCTTCATGAAACAAAGATAAGTAAAATAGACAGATCGATCTATCTTTTTTTTTGAAAATTTAATAAAACAGGAAAAAAAAGTGAGGCATATTCTATCTTGTTGACAAATAATCAAGCACCTAGCATGCATTCAATATTCCGGAAACTGTTTATTCACCTGTTCTTTTTATGGCCTGTCGTATCGGTAGGCAAACCTGTTGCATTTGTAAAAGCCGGGGGTACTCCTGCCGGTCATCATCCAACCGGGGAAACCATAAACATCGCCCCTTCCGCTATAGTTACCGGCCTGAAGTGCGAGCACCTGGTAACACCGCTCGGTATTGATGCCGCCCATCCAAGGTTATCCTGGCAACTGAGCGATAACCGCAATGGCGCCCGCCAAACAGCCTACCAGGTTCGTATAGCGACTGATTCCCTGGCCCTGGACACCCATCCGCTGTGGACTTCCGGCAAAATTAACCGTGCAGATATCATGACCAGCTTCCCCGGGGAATTATTGCAGCCCTTTACCCGCTACTACTGGAGCGTGGAAGTATGGGACAAAGACGGCGTGAAATCCTCCCCGGGTCGCTCCTGGTTTGAAACCGGCATGTTGCAGCAAAGCAACTGGAAAGGCGCCTGGATCAGCGATGGCACCGATATCCGCCTGAAACCCGCCGCTAATTTCAGGAAGGTTTTCACCGCCGCTAAACAGGTGAAATCAGCACGCGCCTATATTGCAGCCGCCGGCCTGTATGAACTGTATATCAACGGCACCAAAGCAGGCAATCACCGCCTCGATCCCATGTACACCCGTTTCGACCGCCGTACCCTCTACGTAACTTACGATGTTACTTCCCTCCTGCAATCCGGCAGGAATGCCATCGGCGTAATGCTGGGCAACGGCTGGTACAATCACCAGTCCACCGCCGTATGGAACTTCCATGAAGCGCCCTGGCGCGGCAGACCCGCTTTTTGCCTCGATCTGCGGGTTACCTATACGGATGGCAGCGTGGAAACCATCAGCTCGGGAAAGGACTGGAAAACGGCACTGGGACCTATTGTATTCAACAGCATCTACACCGCCGAACATTACGACGCCCGTAAAGAACAACCGGGATGGAATACGGTTAGTTTCGACGACAGCAAATGGAAAGAGGTGATCTATCGCGCAGCGCCTTCACAAAATATTGTTTCACAACAGCTGTATCCTATCGAAAACGTGGAGGAAATTCCCGCTGCCAGCGTTACCCATCCCAACGACAGCACCTGGATATACGACCTCGGCAGGAATATTGCCGGTGTAAGCAGCATCCGCGTAAGCGGCCCGGCAGGTACGGTGATTAAGCTGAAACATGGTGAACAACTGGATAAAAAAGGCTTTGTAGACCTCTCGAATATTATAGTGCATTACCGCCCTACAGACGATACCGATCCTTTCCAGACGGATATTTTTATCCTTAGCGGCAAAGGCGTGGAAACCTTTATGCCCCGCTTTAACTATAAAGGATTTCAATATGTGGAGGTAACCAGCAGTCAACCGGTACAGCTCCGCAAAGAAAGCCTGACCGGCTACTTTATGCACAGTAACGTGCCTCCTGCAGGACACATCCATGGCTCCGATACCATGATCAATAAACTGTTTGCCGCCACTAATAACGCTTATCTCTCCAACCTGTTCGGCTATCCCACAGATTGCCCGCAGCGGGAAAAGAACGGCTGGACCGGGGATGCACAAATTGCCATCGAAACAGGACTGTATAGTTATGATGGTATCACCATTTATGAAAAATGGCTGGCAGACCATCGTGATGAACAACAACCCAACGGCGTGCTGCCTTCCATCATTCCCACCGGCGGCTGGGGTTACGAATGGGGTAACGGGCCTGACTGGACCAGCACCATTGCCATCATACCATGGAACATCTATCTTTTTTACGGCGATACTACGCTCCTCTCCGCATCGTATGATAATATGCGCCGGTATGTAGACAGGATCACGGCTATCAGTCCTGCAGGACTAACCACCTGGGGGCTGGGCGACTGGGTGCCGGTGAAATCGAAATCGCCGGTGGAGTTCACTTCCTCCGCCTACTATTACGCCGATGCGCTGATACTGGCTAAAGCAGCCAAACTGTTTGGCAAAACAGCCGACTATACGAAATACAGCACACTGGCAGAGAAGATCAAAACTGCATTTAACGCCAAATATCTCAACAACGAAACAGGGATCTATGGCGAAGGCGTGCAAACGGAGCTAAGCGTAGCCCTCTATTGGGGACTGGTACCGGATGCCATGAAAAGCAAGGTAGCCGCTAATCTTGCAAAGAGAGTGGCTGCAGATAACTTCCACCTCGATGTTGGCCTGCTGGGTACAAAAAGCATCCTGAATGCGCTCAGTGAAAACGGGTATGCCGATGTAGCCTGGAAGCTGGCTGCACAACGCACCTTCCCTTCCTGGGGCTGGTGGATCATGAACGGCGCCACTACCCTCTTCGAAAACTGGGACATCAACGCCTCTTCAGATCTTTCCCGCAACCATATTATGTTTGGAGAAATAGGCGCCTGGATGTATAAAGGCGTGGCCGGCATCCGGCCCGATGAAAATGCACCCGGGTTTAAGAACATTTTACTGACACCCAATTTCGTGGAAGGACTGGATCATTTTGAAGGAAGTCATGACAGCCCTTACGGCACCATCGTTTCTTCCTGGAAAAGAAACGGCACTGCTATCAGCTACCATGTAACAGTGCCTGCAAATGCCGGGGCAGACATCTTCTTTCACATCTCCCCGACACAAAAAATATATGAAAATGATAAACCCGTGGTTACACAAAACACCGGGAAAGGATTACGGTATCATGTAACCGCTGGTACGAGAGAGTTTCAGATCAGGTAAGCCGGATCTTTAGGAATAATTTCCACTCCCTTCTTTCCCGCTATGATGGCAGCATGCGCCATATTGTAAAAAAGCGAGGTTTCGAGTACGCCCGGAATTTCCTTTAAACGATGATTGAGGCTGTCTAATGGCGGGAAGGAACGGAACCAGACATCAATGAGCAGGTTCCCGTGCTCAGTAATTACCGCCCCATCTTTTTTATTACTGAGCCGCAGCTCAGGGTTTGCGAGCGAAAATATTTTCTTCAGCTGTTTCATTACAAAGGGCACCGCTTCCGGTATCACTTCTATGACCACGGGAAAAGTAGTGTACAACTGCGTTACATACTTGGCCCCATCGCCAATAAGAATGAATTTACCGGCCATTGCCGCCAGCAGTTTCTCCTGTGTATGAATACCACCGCCGCTTTTCAGGGCATTCAGCTGGTGATCGAACTGATCACATCCATCAAAATAGATATCCAGCCCGGATACATCGCCGGGTTGTCTAATATTGAATCCGTGTTCCCGCAGTTGCAGTAAGGTATTATAGGAAGATGTGACGGTAGTAATGCTTTTAAACAAAGCCTCTTCGCCTTTCAGGTAATTTACCAGGTGCGCAATGGTGCTGCCGGCGCCCAGTCCTATGGTTTGGCCGGGTTGTATGTAATCCAATGCTGCCTTTGCAGCCACTTGTTTCAGATCTTCCATATGAATTGTTATGAAAGATAAAGATGCGATTTTTTTGTCTTACCCGGTATACACCGGGCAAGACAAAATCCCGTTATCTTATACGGCGATGCGGTACTTCATTCCTTTCCTTGTAGCAAAACGCAGCACGCCATCTTTATACTGATGCGGCACTACCGCTCCGTTACGATCCTTTACCACAGCGCTTTCCGGCAGCAACAAGCGGCATTCTGCGCCGGTATTGGAAAGCAGGCTGAGTTCGTGTACTGTTTTATTTTTCCAGCTGAAATCCACTACAAAACCATTAACAGCGCAAAGGCCCTGTACCTGGCCGGCAGCGAATTGGGGGTTATCGGGGAGTGCAGGCAGCAGGCGGATCACGTTATCACCACCATGACTTTGCAGCAGCATTTCCGCGATACCGGCTACAGCGCCTAAGTTACCATCTATCTGGAAAGGCGGATGCGAACAGAACAGGTTAGCATAGGTACCTGCGCCGGAGCGCATGCTGATTTCGCTGGTAGCCGCGGCCGGCGCCAGTAATTCCTGCAGCATTTTATAGGCGTGGTTACCATTGCCTAAGCGGGCCCAGAAAGCGATTTTCCACGCGCGTGACCATCCGGTACCACCATCCCCTCTCCTGAGCAGTGTTTTCTCTGCAGCGGCAGCCAGTTCCGGCGTATCCCAGGGGGTAATTTCATCGTAGGGATATAAGCCATACAGAGGCGATACGTGGCGGTGATGCGGGTCTGCTTCCTTATAATCTTCCAGCCATTCCTGGATACCGCCGGTAGAAGGGCTTACCTGGTTAGGCGCCAGTTTACCCAGCACTACCTGCAGGCTATCGGCCCATGCTTTATCCGTTTGCAGGATACGGGCCGCTTCCTGGTTGGCTTTCAGCAGGTCCCTGCCTATCTGCATATCCATGGTAGGGCCCATACAGGTTTGTCCCTGCTGCCCGCTGGGCAGTATATAGGCGTTCTCCGGCGAATTGGACGGCGCTGTAACCAGCCACTGGTGCGATGGTTCCGTGATCAGGATATCTTTATAAAAAACGGCGGCGCCTTTCAGTACCGGGTATATTTCTTTCAGGAATTTTTTGTCGTTGGTATACTGGTAGTGTTTCCAGAGATGGGTAGCCACCCATGCCCCGCCTGTTAATGTAGAGCCCCAGTCCGCCCCCTCACCCGGCGAGGTAAAGCCCCAGGGGTTATTGATCACATGCGCTACCCAGCCACCGGCTTTATAGTAGGTGCGAGCGGTGCGCTGTCCGTATTTCGCCATTTGCTTTGCCAGGGTGAACAGCGGTTGGTGGCAGTCGGACAGGTTGGTCACTTCCGCCGGCCAATAGTTCATTTGTACATTGATGTTCAGGTGATAGTCGGCATTCCATGGCGTTTGATATTCTTCCGCCCATAAGCCCTGCAGGTTAGCCGGCATGCCGCCGTTGCGGGAGGAGCTGATGAGCAGGTAACGGCCGAAGTTAAAATACAGCGAAGCCAGGGACGCATCTTTCTTACCATCATGCAGGCGTTGCAGCCGGTCGATGGTAGAAAGGGATTTCACTTCGTCATTACTGTTATCTGTAAACGAAAGGCGGCAACGGTTAAAGAACGACGTATAGTCTTTCACGTGAGCCTGCAGTAATCCCTGCCAGGATGCCGCTGCTGCTTTACTGATATCGGCAACAGTTTTGGGCATCGGCGCCGGACCTGGCGTTTCCACTGCCGGCCAGTTCATATTGGTGCGGGCTGCTACCAGTAGCAGGCATTCATTGGCGTTGTTAATAGTGATCTGATCATTGCTTTCTGTGCGGGTACCGCCTTTGGAGATGACTTTCAGTACTGCCGCATATTGCACACCGGGATCGTTATTACCACCATTCAGGGTACCGCTCATTTCCAGGTTACCGTTTACCACTTTCAGGGCGGCGCGTTCCTTACGATATAACCCCGTAGCGAAAGAAAGGCTACCGGGTTTGCTGGCAGTGAGGCGTACTACTGCTACCTGCCCGGGAGCAGATACCAATACTTCTTCTTTAAAACCGGTTCCGTTCTTTTCCCAGCTTACGGTGCTCAGGGCACTGTCGAGCCGCAGCCAGCGCTGGTAATTGCTTACGGCCGATATAGTATCTTTCCATTGGATAAAAAGATCGCCCAGTGTTTGGTAGCAGCCAAACTTTACGTTGGCGCCGCCACTGCTTCCGGGGCCTTTGCAAACAAAATATTGCTGCAACATTTTCTGTGCTTCAATATTTTTTCCTTCCAGCAATAATGTCCTGATTTGCGGCAGGTAGTTGCCTGCCTCTTTACTGTCGGCGTCCTGTATACCGCCGGCCCACATGGATATTTCATTCAGCACAATCCGTTCCCTGTTGGTGTTACCAAACACCATTGCGCCCATGCGTCCGTTGCCCAGCGGGGCGGAAGCGGTAAAATGCCGGGCCGGTTCATTGAACCTTACCGTTACATCAGATTGCGCCGATAACGCAAGGGCGCCCAATAAAAATGCAGCTTGCAGCGTGGAATATATCTTGCAGTTCATATGCATCAAGATATATAAAATAGTGATGCAGCGGAGGGTTGCGGGGGGTAATTGCTAATTACAGATTATGAAATGCGAATTCCGTATTGGTGGGGTCGCCTTCGGCGACCAAAATTGTCTTGGAGCAGGATTAAACTGATTAATCATGATT
>NZ_DATMTE010000653.1:0-7754 GCF_035564935.1 Chitinophaga sp.
AAAATCAGGGTAATCAGCGAAATCATCATAATCCTGAGTCAGACAAAATCCGCGTCAGACAAAATCCGCTCAGAAAATATATTTGTAAAAATAAACCAATTGGTCTAATTTGTATACCGTATGGGCAAAGCAGAAAGAACGCGCCAGTTTATCATAGAAAAAGCTGCTCCTATTTTCAACAAAAAAGGAGTAGCCGGAACTTCTATCAGCGATATCCTGAAGGCTACAAAACTGGCCAAGGGAGGTGTGTACGGGAATTTTTCCTCCAAGGAGGAAATAGTAATGGAGGTGTTCGATTACATCGCAGAAGAAGAAAAACTGAACCTGCGGCAGGTAACGGCTACTGCCAATACTTCCACCGGTAAGTTTGAAGCGTTGTTCCAATACTACGCCCGTTTCCCGATGGAGCAAAAAGTTGCCGGCGGCTGCCCTATGCTCAATTTCGGCGTGGAGGCCGACGATACCAACCCCGGGCTGAAAAGGAAAGTAAGTGAACTGGTACTCTATTACCAGTCGCGTATCGCTAAAATGGTGCAGTATGGAAAGGAACACGGTGAATTTAAACAGGACTGGGACGAGCGCAAATTCGCTATCCGGATGTTTACTATGCTGGAAGGCGCTATGCTCGTGAGCGCGGTACTCGGACATAATAAACAGATGCTCGTGGTATTGGATGCACTAAGAGAGGAAATCAGGCTGCATAGCCGCTGACTTTTTTTATTTCTTAAAATAAACCATTCGGTCTAAAATGCAACACCAGGTTTTACCATTGTCTTTACGGATGACTGGCGCGATTTTATCCGCTATGAGCCGCCCTTTCCCGGTTACCACGGCGAAGCTGTTTTACCGGCTGTATTGTACACCACCGGCGCTGAAGCTCCGGCCGGTACACCAGCAGTTCCGCAATCAGGCCGTAATACAGCAGCTGCAGGTAACCAGTTACCCATTTGATAATGCGCCGCTGAAAGTAACTACTTATCGCTGGGGAAACACCGGTCCTAAAGTATTATTACTGCATGGCTGGGGTGGTAGTCCCCTCCATTTTAAACAGCTTATCACCTCACTGGTAACACAAGGCTACCAGGTAATAGCCTATGATGCGCCGGCGCATGGCCTCTCCGGCGGCAAACGCACCAACCTGGTACAGTGGATGCATGTACTGGAACAGGTAATGCAGCAGGAAGGTTTGCTGCATGCTATCGTAGGGCATTCGTTCGGCGGTCTTAATGCTGCATTAACGCTTTCCCGCAAAGAGGTACACGTACCCCGCCTGCTGATGCTCAGTACTGCGCTCAGCGCTCCTGTATTTTTCGATGAAGCGCTTCGCCTCTTCCGTATCCACCCCGTGGTAATGCCCGTGCTGCAACAGCTGATCAGGCAACGGTTAAGAGAAGACCTCTCTGACATGGACCTGCACCGCTACATCAATAACATCAAAGCCGATAAGATCTGGATGGCCTACGATACCACTGATACCCTGGCTAAAGCCACGGAAATAGATGATTACCTGCAGCAGTACCCGGCTATTCAATCGCTCCGCATTACGGGCGACGGCCATTTCCGCATCATGCGGCACGAAGCAGTAGTGCAGGGAATCCTTTCGGTGCTGGCAGCAGACGTACATGAAATAAAATCCTGACCTTCGGGCATATCCCGTCTTGCAAAGATCCCCGCAGCATAGCAGCTATCTTTTTTTCATCTCCCTTAAAATTTTATGCGTTTAAACTTGCTTTCCCCCGTGTAAATGAATATTTTAGAAGAATGAATTTTAAAACCCACGTATATGAGTAATGTTAATAACCGCAGGCAGTTCCTGCGTCAAATGGGAGTGTACACAATGGGAATGGGGATGCTGCCCGCTATCCTGGCAGCGTGTAATAACGGTAAATCTACTAAAAGTGAAAGTGACAGCGCTGCAGCCGCCAAACCCGGAGAAGCCGCTGCACACGAACTTTTCTTTAAGATTTCCTTAGCGGAATGGTCGTTCCATAAAGCGTTGTTTGCCGGTAAAATGAACCATCTTGATTTTGCTTCCCGTGCAAAGAACGAATTTGGCATTGAAGGCATCGAGTACGTGAACCAGTTTTTCAAAGACAAGGCAAAGGACCAGGCCTATCTTACAGAAATGAAAAAACGTGCCGACGACCTGGGTGTTCGCAGCGTGCTTATTATGTGCGATGGCGAAGGAGAAATGGGCGACCTGGATGTGAAGAAAAGAATGCAGGCTGTAGAAAATCATTACAAGTGGGTGGAAGCGGCTAAGTTCCTCGGCTGTCATGCTATCCGTGTTAACGCAGCAGGAGAAGGCTCTCCGGAAGAAGTGGCCAAAGCGGCTGCTGATGGCCTCACCAAACTGGCCACCTTTGGTAAGGAACATGGCATTAACGTGATCGTGGAAAACCATGGCGGTATGTCTTCCAACGGGGAATGGCTCAGCGGTGTAATGAAAACCGTGAATATGCCCAACTGCGGCACCCTGCCGGACCTTGGCAACTTCTGTATCAAAAGAAGCAAACCGGAAGCCAATACCCCGGAAGCATGGGCTAAAACCACTTGTCTTGAAGAATACGACCGCTATAAAGGCGTAGTGGAACTGATGCCTTTCGCCAAAGGCGTGAGCGCAAAAACATACGACTTCGATGCCAACGGCAACGAGTCTACCATCGACTATAGCCGTATCCTTAAAACTGTAAAGGATGCAGGCTTTAATGGTTTCATGGGAATTGAGTATGAAGGAGAGAAATTATCTGAAGAAGAGGGTATACGGAAAACAAAAGAGCTGCTGGTAAGACTTGGCGGCAAATAAATACTGAAGCGGAGGGAATTTTCCCTCCGCTTTTCATTTACAGTGAAAATGCTTTTTTAAGGAATGGTACCACGTATCCGTAAGCATCTGCAGTAGCGGCGCTGTCGAAAATAGGATTGCTCGGATTGGCAAAGCCGTGGGCCGCATCATAGCGTTTAACCGTCAGCGTTTTACCTGCTTCTTTCATGTTCTTTTCAAATTCATCTACCACCTGCGGGTTAATGCCCTTGTCTTTATTGCCGAAAAGTCCTAATACCGGTCCATGTAAAGTTTTTAGTTTGCTGACATCTTTTTCAGGCATGCCGTAATACATCACTACACCCACATTCTGAGGCCCTGCAAGTAACCCCGACTGCAAAGACAGCCCGCCGCCAAAACACCAGCCTATAGCCGCTATTTCAGCGGTTTTTCCGGCATAGTTGATGGCGCCCTGCATAATGGCCTGCAATCTTTCCCTGGAGGCTCCCTGCATCAGTTTAGCGGCATCTTCCCGGTTGGTAGCTACTTTCTGGTCATACATATCTACCGCCAGTACGTTTACTTTTCCTCCGAGGTCGTTATACAGCTGCTCCGATTGTTTTTTTATATAGTCGTTCAAACCATACCACTCCTGGTACACCAGCAGGTATTTATCGGAAGTTGTTTTGGCTTTGAACAGGAAGCCGTGTGCGGGTGTTCCGTCTGTAGTGGGAAAAGTGATCGCAGCACCGGTAGTTCCCTGGTAGGTATATGGCAACGGATCTTTGTGGGCCATTCGAAATTCTTCATGGCTGGCCAGTGCCGCAAATTCAGTGATGGCGTCTGTATGACAGCAGGGAGCCGTTTGAGAGAAAGCGCTCACAGCCATCAGTAAACAGCCTGTAAAGAAAGTTAGTGTTTTCATGACAGTTTATTTTGCAAACAGAAGATACGAATTTCTTTGGTGCAGCTTTTGTAAATTCAGTAAATATGAATCTTCAGTCAGGTTACCCTTATTCACTTATCCGTAACGGCCTGCCATATAATTATCCCTGGCTGGAACAGGATATTCGTACCCAGGTAGCTGTTATAGGCGGTGGTATTTCGGGCGCATTAACAGCCTACGCATTAACAAAGGCCGGTATTCCCTGTGTAGTGGCCGATGCCCGTACTATTGGCCTGGGAAGCACTGCTGCCAGCACTTCCCTGCTGCAGTACGAAATTGATACACCCTTGTCGGAGCTGCGTATTAAAGCCGGCAGGTATAATGCCAACAGGGCATATGAGTTATGCGCCCTCTCTGTTGGTGAACTGGAAAGCATTTGCCAGGCCCTGCACTTTCCGCATTTTGAAAGGAAACACAGCCTGTACCTGGCTTCTTACCGGAAAGATGTAAAAAAGTTATCGGAAGAACTGGAAGCCCGCCGGGAGCTGGGGCTTAAAATGGAGTGGTGGGATGCGGCAACGGTAAAAGCAAAAATGGGCTTCAACGCGCCGGCAGCCATCTATTCCCATACCGCCGCACAAACAGATGCATATATGCTCACTCATGCATTGCATCAGTATAACATTAAACAGGGCGCACAGGTGTTCGACCGTACCGCCGTTACCGATATTGATTTCCGTCCCCGCAGCGTGGCACTAACCACCTCGCAGGGACATCGCATTACTGCACGCTACCTGGTCATTGCTACGGGTTACGAAGCGTTGCAATACATCAACATTCCTTTGCTGAAATTAACATCTACCTACGCCCTGGCAAGTGAGCCCAATCACGCAGTAGAGCAATGGTATCAGAACTGCCTCATCTGGGAAACAAAATCTCCATATCTCTACATGCGCACTACCAGCGATCACCGCATACTGGTAGGAGGAAGGGATGAACCTTATTATAATCCCGGCCGCCGCGATAAACTTATTCACCGTAAGGCAAAACAACTCGAAAAAGACTTCCACAAAAAATTCCCGCAGCTGCGTTTTCATCCCGAGTTCAAATGGACAGGCACCTTTGGCGCCACTGAAGACGGGCTACCTTTTATCGGGCCTTTTGCCCCAATGCCGCATACCTTTTTCGCACTGGGCTTTGGAGGCAACGGCATCACTTTCAGCCAGGTTGCCGCCAATATCATCACCAACCTCATACAAGGAAAGAAAGACCCCGATACCGACATCTTTTCCTTTAACAGGAAAATAAAATCCTGATCAGCATCCATCAAAAAAAAATAGCACCCGATCCACTATCATCAAAAAGTAAAAATCAGGGTAATCAGCGTAATCCGTTTAATCCTGAGTCAGACAACCTCCGCTTAAATCTCCCCAAATCTTCTAAAATCATTACAAAATCTAATCAGCGTAATCAGCAAAATCATCAAAATCCTGAGTCAGACAACCTCCGATTGTACTACTAACGGGAAAGCATATACTAAAACGTAATCACCACTTTGTTATCACTGATCTTATACCTGAAACCCTGTTGCTCACCCAGGTTCTTCAGCACATCTTCCAGTGTAGCATGAAAAAAAGCAGCATTTGTAATTGCCGGTGCTTTGGAAGCATCACCCTTCATTTCCACCTCTACGCCAAACCATTCTTCCAGTGTGCGCGACAGCGCCATAGGATTGGCACTGCTGATCCGCAATGTATCGGATAACCATGTTTCCAGTTCCTCCGGGTGATAGGTTTCTTTTTCCATCAGGTCAATTTCATTATTGGCCAGGATCATCTGCCCGCGTTCCAGTATTTCCGGTTGGTTATCGGTAGCAGAGTGATAGGATTTCCCTACCCGGATCTTCCCGTTGAGCAGGTATACCGTGGCGCCATGCTGACTGGCAAAGGAACGCATTTTAAAGGCGGTGCCTAATACGGTGGCTCTTAGTTTATCGCTGGTAACAGTAAATGTATCGGTAGATGGAACAACGGTAAAGAACGCATCGCCATCCAGGATCACCGCGCGGTTGCCCTGCAGGTAATTGGCCGGCACTTCCAGCACAGAGGCGGAGTTAAGTATTACATGGGAGCTGTCTGGCAGCGTAACGGAAGTACGCCGGCCGGTAATACCCTTATAGGTTTGGTAGCCGATACCCGGAGTTTTCAGGTTTACAGGTGTATTTTCAGGCGTCTTCGTTTTGGTTTCACAGCCAGTGATCACTATTCCGCCTGTAAGCAACAATGCCAGCGCATAACGGCCGGGAAAACAGCGGGAGATAGTATCAGGTTTAAATCGCATATTCCGGGAATTTTGTATGTATCTAAAAAGACCTAAAAGTAACAAAATAAACAGCGGTAAACAGCTATGCTTAAACAATTTCTGAGAAGCAATAGACAATATCTGTTAACCCTGTTAAAAAGATATGCTGATATTATAATGATTTTTGTTTAGAAGCCGGGCGCACCCTAACTTTGCGGCCCATGGAAAAGCAGCTACCTTTATCATTTGATAATACCGCTATCGCATTTGAGGCAAAGACCGACAAAGCACTGAAAAAAGCCAACTTTCTCTTTAGTAATATCGGGAAACCATGGTTGGTAAAACTGGGTGCAGTGATGACGCCAGTTGCCTTTAAACTGGGACTGCCCATTAAAGGGATTATTAAGAACACTATCTTCTCACAGTTCTGCGGCGGTGAAACCCTGGAGGAAGCTGCTGCTACCGCGCTGCAACTGGGGAATTATCATGTAGGCGTAGCACTGGATTATGGTGTGGAAGCAATGGAAGGAGAAGAAAGCTACGATGCCGCTGTTCCAGAATTTATCCGTGCTATCCGGTACGCTGCCTCCCGCCCTGATATCCCCTTTATCGCTATAAAAATTACCGGCTTTGCCCGGTTCGAACTGCTGGAAAAAGTACACCGCAAGGAAACTTTAACGGCCGGCGAACAACAGGAATATACCCGTGTGCGTAACCGCGTGCACGCCATTGCCGAAGCCGGCGCCAGCCACAATGTAGCCATCCTCGTAGATGCAGAGGAATCCTGGATCCAGGACCCGGTAGACGCCCTCACCGACGAAATGATGTCTTTATTCAACAAAGGGAAAGTAGTTGTGTATAACACCTTCCAGATGTATTGCCACGACCGTTATTCTTTTCTGCAGGTATCCCTGGAAAAAGCAGTGAAGGAAGGCTACCTGCTGGGCGCTAAACTGGTACGCGGTGCTTATATGGAAAAAGAGAACAAACGTGCCGCAGAAAATAATTATCCTACGCCTATACAACCCAGTAAAGCGGCTACGGATAAAGACTATGATGCCGCCGTAAAATTCTGTATTGATCGCCTCGATAAGCTCGCTGTTTTTATAGGCACGCACAACGAAAACAGTTGCATGTTTGCCGCAAAATTACTCCACGAAAAAGGATTACCGCACAACCATCCGCATGTGAGTTTTTCACAGCTGCTGGGTATGAGCGATAACATCACTTTTAACCTGGCGCATGCCGGTTATAACGTAAGTAAATACCTGCCATATGGCCCGGTAAAAGATGTAATGCCTTACCTGCTCCGCAGGGCGCAGGAAAATACTTCTATCGCCGGGCAAATGGGCCGGGAACTGGCACTCATCAGGAAAGAAATGAAAAGAAGAGCAATGGCATAACATAAATACATGCATAAAAAAAGCGAAGCGCACCACTGATGCGCTTCGCTTTTTTTATGCACGTATGTGCTTATTCTGCAGTTTCACTTTGCGGCAGCGGGTACTGCGTCCACACATCATCATCCACCCTGTCTTTCGGCAAAGTATTCAACTTGTTATACCGTCTCAGATCTACCCAGCGGTGGCCTTCCATAAAAAGTGAATACCGCCTGTTATACAACAATTCATTGATCAGTGCATCATGGTTCACGGCGCCGGCATAAGGAGTAAGATTATGCGAGAGCCGTATGCGGTTGAGCGCTACCACGGCATCAGGTATTGCATTGGTTTGTATTTTCGCTTCTGCGTATATCAGTACCAGTTCTTCATTCCTGATAATGCTGATAGGAGCATTCAACGA
>NZ_DATMTE010000654.1:0-4179 GCF_035564935.1 Chitinophaga sp.
CGGAACACTGGCCAATGTAAGAGGATGATCATGATGTGTTTTTGCAAGATCAAAGGCTTTGCGGATACAGGTAAGCATTCCCAATGCCAGCACATCTATCTTAAGAAATCCAAGTACATCAATATCATCTTTGTTCCATTCGATACAGGTCCTGTTTTCCATTCGTGCATTCAAAATAGGGCACAGGTTGGAGAGCGCTCCTTTTGTAATAACAAATCCACCGGTATGTTGCCCAAGCTGACGGGGAAATCCAATAAACTGCCGTGTGAGTTCCAGCATTTTCTGCAGATGCGGATCACGTGGATCAAACCCCTGCTCTGCCAGGCTTTCTCCATCCGGTTCATCGGATGTAAACTCCCATACGGAGCCGGAAAGACGGCTAATAGTATCTACAGATAGCCCCATTGCTTTACCTACATCACGGATAGCGCCTTTTTGCCGTTGCTGGGTAACGGTAGCAACAATGGCTGCACGGTCACGGCCATACTTTTCGTAAATATATTGGATCACTTCTTCCCGGCGCTCATGTTCAAAATCCACATCAATATCAGGCGGTTCATTCCGGGCTGAGGAAATAAAACGTTCAAACAGCAAATCAATTTTTGTAGGATTCACAGCAGTAATACCCAGGCAATAACATACTGTGGAATTTGCGGCTGAACCACGGCCCTGGCAAAGGATTCCCTGCTGCCGGGCAAAACGTACAATATCATATACGGTCAGGAAATAAGACGCATAATTCATTTCTTTTATGAACGAAAGTTCATGAAGAATTGATTCGGTAATTTTCTTCGGAATATCATCACCGAAGTATTCCTTGGCGCCCTGCCATGCCAAATGGGTGAGTTCCTCCTGCGGAGTGCGGCCTTCGCTGGTGATTTCTTCCGGGTAAATATATTTAAGTGAATCGAGTGAAAACCCACAACTCTCCGCTATCTCTTTTGTACGTAGAATGGCATCCGGATATTGACGGAAGAGCCGTATCATTTCTTCCTGAGGTTTTAAATATCTTTCAGCATTTTCATGCAAACGATAGCCGGCAGTATAAATGGTACATTTCTCCCTTATGCATGTCACAATATCCTGCAGCTGCCGGCGTTCAGGAATATGATAATGTACATCGCCGGTAGCCACCAAAGGGATGTTATATTTTGATGAGAACTGTGACAGGCGATGTAATTTCTTAAAATCATCTCCCTGGTAGGAGCGGGTGGCGGAGATATATAAATCCTTTCCCAGCGCCTCCTTGTACTCTTTTATGGCTTTGTTGAAGGAGATATCAAATTCAAATTGTTCATTCAACATGGCAGGAGCCAAGGCAATAAATTTCATTCCTGCAGCATGTTCAAATACATCTGCTTTATACAAATGACACAAGCCTTTTTCTGTTCTCAGGTTGCCTTTGGTAAGTAACATGGAGAGACGCCCATATGCCTGCGTATCTGTAGGATAAGCCAGCAATGACGGGCCATCCAGCAGATCCAACCGGCAGGCAGGGATAATACGTATGCCCCTGCTCCTTGCAGCAGCATGGGCCCGAACAATACCTGCCAGACTGTTGCGGTCTGTAATGGCTAATTCTTTATAACCCAGAGTGGCAGCCTGCTCCACCAACTCTTCCGGGTGCGATGCTCCTCTTAAAAAGCTGAAGTTGGTAGTAATCTGTAATTCTGTGTAACTCATATCTCCTCATTTTCTCACGCAAAAAAGCCATGTATAAACCAGGAATAAGATTTGTTCCCCGTATAATGCCCCAGCCTGAAGATCCAATAGCGGCCACCTGCTTCATCTTCTACTACGTAGTAATCCCGGTGTTGTCCTTCCCGTAGCCACCATTCACTTTCAATCCGCTCAGGCCCATCTGCTTTCTTTACTTTATGCACTTTGTTTTTATAACGAAAATGCATAGGTGGATAATCCGGTATGGGTGCTGCTACTTCTATTGGTTCGGGTTTGGAAAGCAACTGGATAGGGCGGGGGCGGCCTGTTTTCCAGGAGGCAGTTGTTTTTTCGCTAAGACTGCTCACTGCTTTAACAGACCATTCGGGCCAGTGATGTTCAGCCGGCAGGTAGCGGCGAACAGTTCCTTTGCCGGTTTTACTTTCCAACCGGTCGATCAGTTCTGCAATGCTTACATCTTCCAGTCCTCCTGCAGCATTCCAGAATGTTTCCTGTAACGGGCGTACATCTTCCACTACAGCTGCTTCCAATATAAACAGTTCAATCCCCAGATCTGGTTTAAGTGCCGGTATACCAGATTCAAATAACCTGAACAGGTGGCCCACGTTATGTGATGGATGTCCGGTACCGATGTCCAGTTGCTCAATACCACCATCTACTTTATAACATTTAAACTGAGCGCTGCGAAGCCCTTTCTCTTCCTGGCGAAGGCGCTGACAAAGCATCTCTAATAATCGCCTCAGTGCTATTTCAATACCTGTACCTGTAACAATAGGTTCCAGGCATGGCAGCCGTTCCTGGTAAGGCTCAACCGGCAGTAAGGGCTGGATCACTTCATTTTCCAGTCCAGTAAACTGATCAAGACGCATTAGCAGCTCCTGGCCAAAGCGACGACGCAGCACAGTACGAGGCATATCCACAAAACTTCCTGCCTGGCGTAAACCCAATTTTATCAATCGCTCACAAATGCCTGGTTCCAGTCGTAATGCAGCGGGCGGCATTTCCCTTAATACAACGGATTGTTCACCGGTGGGTACAATTGCAGATGTTGCCCCAAAGCGGGACACCGCCCATGCGGCTCCTATAGTACCGGCCATTCCGGTGCGTACCTGGTACCCGATGCGAGTAAGCCGGTTTACTATATCTTCCATGTATAATTGCTCGCCACCCCAAAGATGTGCACAGCCTGTAACGTCCAGTATAAGCCCGTCCGGAAGGTCCGTTGCGGTTACAGGTGTAAAACGGACAGCCCATTCCCCGAGAGCACTCAGGATACGGCCTGATTGTCCTGGCTTATCATCAATTACCTGCAGGTTACCTATAAGTGCCCGTGCATCTGCCACCGCCATTCCTTTTGTAATCCCCTGCGCCTGGGCAGCCATACTGGCTGCCGTAACAATCATGCGTCCATGATCGGGCATGGCCAGTACAAAAGCCTGATCCCGTAAAACCGGGCGGCAACGGATTAACCAGTCCGTCATCAGGTGGGGGAACCATATAGCAATAAAACGCCTCGACATACTACCCGATTTTGCGGATCAACGCCGGTTGTACCAATGGCAAATGCTCAGCCGCCAACCGGAACCTGCCGGAAAACCATTCTATCTGCCATACACCGGGCTTACCATTACGGATCTTCAGCAGTTCCACATTCCATCGGGGAAATCCTACACCAGGCATGCCTTCTTCCGGTTCGCTTGTTAATGGTGCAATACGCCAGCGGGCAACACAGGTGGTAGTATTCAAAGCGGCAGCTTCCCGGCGAAGAATAAATCCTGTTACCCTGCTCTGCTCTACGGCCAGTTGCAGGCGCCTGGAAGCCGTAAAACTGATTTCTTTCACTTCCCCGATAACAGCAGCCAGTCCTTCGCATTTCAATGCTTCTTCCATTGCCCAGAGCACATCTTTTTCACGTTCCAGGTCTACAAAAATGATCCGTTCAGGTGCTATTCCAAAGGCTTTCAATGCCGGCGGGAAAAGTGTACGGCGGGTACTGATCCATATACAGGCGCCGCCACCTTGCATTAATGCATTCAGTAATCCACTTATAAATCCGGCGGTAGCTGCAGCATGTTCTGCTGCCGTATTCACAAACTCATGTATCACACCGGTTGGAAATATTCCATTTGGAAAAGCTGCTGAAATCCGCCCAAGCCCCATATCCACACTCGTACTGCTGGCTTGTTTAAAGCCTTGCAAAAGGAGAATATCCCTTTGCAGGCCGGCAATGATAGCTGCTTTTTCTGCTGGCATAGTTAACAGCTGTTTTAATATTTAAAACTAATTTATTTAGCAATAATACTAAATTAGTTAGTAATTCACCAATATTCTTTCCAACAATATGTAACTAAATAAGAGCTGATATACTATGATGTAGATAACCCCGAAAAGCGTTAGAAATAATAACATTTTCGTATTGTCGTTAACGTTAGTATTCCCGGTAGCGCTTTATTATCAATATTTCTTTTGAAAAATGTAATTTTAATTACCTGATCAGAA
>NZ_DATMTE010000655.1:0-5302 GCF_035564935.1 Chitinophaga sp.
AGGAAAATCTCCTATCATCCTATACCTTGGGGAAAATGAATTGGTAAAGTTGTGTTAAAACATAAGAGGGGTCGAAATCACAGGGTCCAGTTTCGGATATGCGGTATTGGCAAAAATGAAGCGTGGCATAAAAAGCATTCCGGCTAACCTGCTAATCGATAAGAATGGAAAAATCATTGTAGTGCATTAATAGGCTGCACTTAAAAAGGGGATATTTCAGGTATGGCTTCAATACCACCACCACATCATCTCTAAACAATTTACTGTTAAAGTATGCCTGTGCGTGTTCCACAGTGTCAAAACCATGCAATACCTGTACATCATCAGTTCTGATCAGTAGTTCTTTTGATTCGGCATCCGACACGTGGGATTTCTGTTGAATTGCTTCTTACTAATCTAATTTCTGCACGGTAGTCCCTGGTGGGCAGCTGTATATAGATATGTTTAAACATTAGCTAAAAAGCAAACGATATCCACTCGAACTCCATAAACGGACGCGTCATCAGTAAACACCTTGTTGGATACAGTGCTTCCGATGTCCTGCACCGGTGTCAAGTTGATCGGTTTAGGAGCCATATTGCCCCGATGAAGCTGAGTAAGTATTGTGATACGCACATTGTTCCCCTGCTCTAACAAAAGTCACTCGCTGAAATTATCATTTGAACCGCCAATTCCATCACTTCAGTATTAAATCGTAAATGCAAGGGATCGCAAAAATTAGTTTTGTCGTGAAATTTAAGATAAATCCAAAATGAAACACAGACTAAGCGTCAGCCTTTTAATGTTCGGGCTATTTATGTGGGGAATTATAATCACCGAAGGGTGCAGGAGAAAAAATGAAAATGAACAAGCTGAACAATCGATGCCAGTAAAAGCAGACCTGATTTCGTTATACCCCGATGAAGCCGTTATCGAACAATCTTATCCCGCAAACTTGCAGGCAACGGATAATATTCAGCTGAGGCCACAAGTTAGCGGATATATACAGAAGGTATATGTGGATGAAGGAGCGTTCGTAAAGGCCGGGCAGCCCTTGTTCAAAATCAATTCGAATTTATACCAAGAACAAAAAAATACCGCGCTCGCTGCATTAGGTATGGCCAAAGCACAACTTGGATTGGCTAAACTTGAATTGGATAAATATAAGGCACTTACCGATAGCAGAGTCGTTTCGGATTTTCAATACAAGAAAGCAAAGGCAAGTTACGAGAATGCCGTGTCAGCTGTCAATCAACAGCGGGCTCTGGTAGCGTCAGCTAATCTTAACTTGGATTTCTCTATCGTGAAAGCGCCTGTCAGTGGCTACATTGGCCGAATCCCCAACCGTGTCGGTGCATTGGTAGGCCCTAATGATGCGCAGGCCTTGGCCATGCTTTCACAGGTGAACAAGATTTATGTTTATTTCTCCCTTCCGGAAAAGGAAATCCTGCACATCAATGCCACCCGTTCCGGGAAAACCTTGATCGAAAAACTAAAAGGCTTTCAGGACATCAGCCTACTGCTTGCCGACGGTAAACCGTACGGCTACACCGGAAAAATTGATATGATGGACGGGCAGTTCGACCAAAGCACAGGCTCCGTATCGCTCCGGGCTTCCTTTCCGAATCCGGAAGGCTTGCTTCGTACAGGAAATACAGGACGTATCCTGCTGAAAACGACTCAGCAGAATGTATATAAAATCCCCCTGCTGGCGACCTATGAAGTTCAGGATAAAATTTTTGTCGGGCTTGTAAACCGCCAGAACAAGGTGACCAGGATAGCTTTAAAAGATTTTACCCGGTCAGGAAATTTCTATCTGCTGAAATCAGGCTTTGCACCAGGTGACCGTATCATTGCCAATGAGCTCGCCTCCATCGCTGAAAACGCCACCATTACGCCCAAAGCCGTCCAATAAAAGCTGTCCGATATGTTAAGCAAAATCATCAAAAGACCCGTACTGGCTACGGTGGTCTCCATAATACTCGTGCTACTGGGCATCGTGGGGCTGCAGCGCATCCCGATGACGCAGTTTCCAGAGATTGCTCCGCCTACTGTTTTTGTTTCCGGTGTTTATCCCGGTGCCAATGCACAGAGTGTGATCCGTTCGGTCATTACCCCGCTGGAGCAGGCCATCAATGGTGTGGAACAAATGCAATACATGACCTCTACCGCCTCCAATGACGGCAGTTTTTCAGTTACTGTAATTTTCAAGCAGGGCGTTAATCCGGATCAGGCCGCGGTAAACGTACAGAACCGCGTAGCCCAGGTGAATGCCCAGCTCCCGACGGAGGTGATCCGTTTGGGACTGACCACCACCAAACAGCAGACCAGCAACCTGATGGTCGTAAACATCAATAGTGAAAAGCCAGATCTCTACAACGAGGCTTTCCTTCAGAATTATGCCAACATCAACCTGGTTCCAGAGCTAAAAAGGATTCCCGGAGTTGGAAATGTAAGCCTCTTCGGGGCCAAAGACTATTCCGTCCGTATATGGATTAATCCGGCCAAACTGGCTGTCTACGGCCTGGTTCCTAGCGATGTGGAAACGGCCATCCAGAACTACAGCTTTGAATCGTCCCCGGGAAGCTTGGGAGAGGAATCGAATGCCCAACTGCAGTATGTGCTTAGGTACAAAGGCAAGCTGAACACGCCTGAAGAATTTGAAAGGATCATCCTCCGTTCAAAAACAGACGGCTCCGTGTTGAGGCTAACGGATGTAGCAAGAATTGAGTTCGGATTGTCCAATTATTCCAGCGATACTTACACCGATGGGAAACCTTCGGTGGTGTTTTCCGTGATCCAGGCCAGCGGTTCCAATGCCAACGACATTGCCATCAAAGTTCAGGAATCGCTGAAAAAGTTCCAGTTCAGTGTTCCAGACGGGATCAAGTTCGAGATCATTCAGAATACGAAAGACCGCCTGGATGCTTCCATTTCGCAGATGAAATCCACGCTGATCGAAGCATTTATCCTTGTATTCATCGTGGTGCTTGTTTTCCTTCAGGATTTTCGGTCGACCATCATTCCCGCCATTGCCGTTCCCGTATCCATCATAGGTACCTTCTTTTTTATGTACCTGATCGGGTTTTCGGTGAATGTGCTGACGCTGTTTGCCTTAGTACTTGCTATAGGGATCGTGGTGGACGATGCCATCGTCGTGGTGGAAGCCATCCATGCAAAAATGGAAGCAACAGGGGAAAATGCCAGAACGGCCACGGCATCGGCAATGAGTGAGATCAGCGGAGCGATTATCTCCATTACGCTTGTGATGTCCGCTGTGTTCCTTCCTGTTGGATTTATGGAAGGGCCAGCCGGTGTTTTCTACAAGCAATTCTCCTATACGCTGGCCATTGCCATTCTGATCTCAGCAGTGAATGCGCTGACTTTAAGTCCGGCCTTATGCGCTTTGCTGCTAAAAAAGCACCACGAGGAAAGCCATAAGAAGTTTACCCAAAGGGTTGCCATTGCTTTTAATGCCAGCTTTGATCGGCTGACCGATAAATATGTAGGTGCGATCCGGTTTTTAGGCAAAAGAAAAATCATTTCCTTGGGTGCGTTATCCTTGATTGCTTTTGGCGCCTTCTTCCTGATGAACAACGCCCAGAAAGGTTTTGTGCCGGAAGAAGATGACAGCAACCTCAGTTTCGTCGTTAACCTCCAGGCCGGTACCAATCTGCAATACATTACCCGTGAAATGGAGCAGGCTACGAAGATCGTCAGGCAGTTGCCCGAAGTGAAAAGCATCAGTACTGTTTCCGGCTTCAACCTGTTCAGCTCCGGGGCTTCACCCAATTCTGCAATGGGATTCATTACGCTGAAGAATCCAAAAGAAAGGGGAGCGGTATCTGATATGAACGAGATTATGGCAAAGATCCAGTCGGCTGTGAAAGGTAAAATCAAAGGGGAATTTATGATCTTCCGTAACCCTGCAGTAGAAGGATTTGGAACCGCTGGTGGTGTAGAGTTTGTGCTTCAGGATCGGGCTGCTGGAAGTATTGCTGATTTTGAGAAGGTCAGCAAGAAAGTGATTGAAGCTTTAAGCAAAAGACCAGAGATCGGGACGGCGTTCACGAGTTTCAGGAGCGATTATCCGCAGTATGAGGTGGTGCTGGATGAAGACAAAGCCTTGCAGCTGGGACTTACTCCCAAAGAAATCATGGATGTGATACAATTGTATCTGACCGGCTCGCAGACAACGGATTTTATCCGATTCGGCAGATTATACCGGGTCAATGTCCGTTCAGAAGCAGAGTTCCGCAAGGACGAAGCATCTCTTGCCAACATTATGATCCGTAACCGCGACAATAAGATGGTTCCGGCTTCTACACTGGTTAGTCTGAAAAAAGTCTATGGGCCACAAGTCATCAGCCGGTATAACCTGTACAATAGTATCTCTATTAATGTAAATGCTGGCGGCGGCGCCAGTACCGGAAAAGCGATGAGCGTAATTGACGGCGTGCTAAAAAGAGAATTGCCCAAAGGCTACAGCTATGAATACGGTGGACTAAGCTTACAGGAACGGAACTCCGGCTCGCAGATGATCCTTATTTTCGGTCTAAGCATCTTGTTTGTCTACTTCCTCCTTGCCGCCCAGTATGAAAGTTACCTGCTGCCGTTGGCTGTAATGCTGTCTTTACCGACTGGTATCCTGGGGGTATTCCTGGCTACGGGAATTGCTGGAATCGAAAATAACATTTATGTCCAGATCGCCCTGATCATGCTCGTGGGACTGTTGGCTAAAAATGCCATACTGATCGTGGAATTTGCTGTCCAGCAGCACAAAGCCGGATTGTCTGTATTTGATGCTGGTATTGCCGCGGCGAAGATGCGCCTGCGCCCGATCCTGATGACCTCTTTTGCCTTCATCGCCGGACTCATACCGCTGATGTTTGCAAAAGGCGGGACGGCGATGGGAAACCGCTCCATCAGTGTCAGCGCAGCGGGCGGAATGTTGAGCGGTGTGATCCTGGGGATCATAATAATTCCGGTCTTATATATGGTTTTCCAGTGGTTACAGGATAAAGTGTCAATTCATAAAAACTAGAGAGATGAAAGTACGCGCAAAATATAGCTCCATTGCAATCGTTATTTTCGGACTGTTACCATCCTGCAAAGTCACACAGGAATATAAACGGCCTGAACTTAGTCTTCCGTCATCATTTGACGAGCCTTCGAACAGTGTAAAGTCGGCCGAAATTCCAGCCTACCGTGAATTTTTTAAAGACAAGGAACTGATTTCCCTGCTGGACCAGGTGATGAAAAAAAATCCTGATTTGATGATAGCTTCTGAAGAGCTTCTGGCTTCCGAAGCGCAGCTGAAAAG